>OMSN01000248.1 GCA_900313765.1 uncultured Eubacteriales bacterium | reverse complement strand
TTCTCCGCGAACAGGACCGCTGACAGAAGCATCACGATGGTCGGCGCCGTATACAGCAGGATGGCGGCGGTGGACAGGTTCATCATGCTGATCGCATGGAAATAGCAGAACGTAAAGAACAGGAGACTCAGGAAGCCGGTTCCCAGGAAGCACCACAGGTCTTTGAGACGGATCCGGAACTGCTGCGGTCCGGTGCACAGGATCAGGATGGCGAAACACACTGCGGCGATACCGCACCGTACAACGATCGCACCATTTGCGTCGATCCCATAATCTGCAAGATGTCTTGTGAAGAAACCCATGAATCCCCAGCAGAAACCTCCGCCGAGGACTGATGCCGTATATCTGTTCATTCTGATCTCCGTGTTCTTACTCTGTTGCATTGCAAAAGGACAGGTTCCGCACGACATGGCACTGCGGCGGAGCTGTCAGGGGGAGCAGTATCTCCAGTTCATACCCTTCCGCGTTCCCGGGGAGCCACTCATAATACTCCCGCGCGGGTCTCCCCAGCGTCTCGAGGGCGGACATGATGGTGCCCCCGTGGGCAACGATCACAAGCTTCTCCTCTCCGGCGGATGCCGCCTGTTCGATCAGCTTCGTCATTGCCCGGACGATGCGCTCTGAAAACTGCTGCCGGCTCTCACCGCCGGGTATGGCTGTCGTGCACCAGCTGTCGATCCACTCCTGATAGGCCGGATCCGATTCCAGTTCCTCACTGGTGTGCCCGTCGAAACGGCCAAAATCCATCTCTTCGAGTCCCGGAACTTCGATCAGCTGCGCCTCGGGGAAGAGGATCCTCGCTGTCTGCGCCGTCCTTCGAAGGGTCGAGACATACACACGGCTCACCGGTTCACCGGACGGTGCCAGGGACCTTCGCCCTTTCTCGCTGATGGGCAGATCCAGCCTTCCCTGATACCTGCGCTGTTTATTATACTCCGTCTCGGCATGGCGGATCATCCACATTTTCATCCTGATCACCTGCTCTCGCTCTGATGTCTGCATGCGGCGGTGCTGCTCTTATAACTGGTACAGCAGCGCATTGACGATCGCAGCGGCCACATTGCTGCCGCCCCTTCTTCCTCTGGCTACGATCCAGGGGACATCCAGTTCGAGGATCTTCTCCTTGGCCTCCACCACATTGACGAAACCGACCGGAACCCCGATGATCAGGCGCGGGGAGATCCGGCCCTCCCGGACCAGATCATACAATGTAAACAGAGCCGTCGGGGCATTGCCGATGGCATAGATGTAATCTCCGCCATTCTGCGCTGTCTTCTCCATGCTCACACAGGCCCTTGTCAGTCCTCTTTCCTTCGCGTCTGCCGCAACATCTTCATCCTGCATGTGGCAGATCACGGAGCCTCCGTACCGGGCAAGGCGCCGTTTGTTGATCCCGGCCATGGCCATCATCGTATCGGTCACAATGCTCGCACCGCTTCGGATGGCTTCCAGCCCTCTCTCCACTGCGCCTTCCGAAAATGTGAGGGTGTCGGCATACCCGAAGTCTGCCGTGGTATGGATCACCCGCTTCACAACCGGAGCAGTGTGCTCGTCAAACGAGCGGCTGCTGACCCTGCGCAGTTCATTTTCGATGATCTGCATGCTGCGCTTCTCGATCTCTTCCGGCCGGATGTACATCTGTCCCGTATGCCCGGACATGGTCTCTCTCATATTCCCTCTCCCATGATCTCCTGGATCTTCTTCATATCGATATGCTGCTCCACCGCATCCGCCAGGGCGTCGTACTGTGCCGTGCGGTATGCCAGAAGGTCCGGGTGGGATGCCTTCTCATACGCGATCCCCTTCTCCCTGCACAGGGAGCGCAGGAATCTCTCCCGGAATGCATCCGCGTCAAACAGTCCATGGACGTAAGTTCCGAACACGGTCCCCTGCACGCATCCGTCTTCCATCTGCAGATCCTGCGGCTGTGCGGCATCCGTCATCCGCAGCCGGGCGAAGGGAGATGCCTCCTTAGCAAGTGTGGTCTGCCCCATGTGAATCTCATACCCTGTGATGCCGGTTCCCTGCATTCCGGCAAACAGGCCGTCTGACGCCACGACGCTGCCCTGCACCTGCCGGGTGACCTTGTCCTTCCGGAAGATGGTCCGCACCGGCAGAAGGCACAGTCCTCTTATCTCATCCCCGTCCTCGGTCAGCAGCGTCTCCCCCAGCATCTGATAGCCTCCGCAGATCCCGCAGACCCAGGTTCCCTGGGATGCGCTTTTCTGCAGGCATGTGTCCAGTCGGCGCTCCTTCAGCCACGCAAGGTCGAGGGGTGTATTCTTGCTTCCCGGAAGGATGATCACGTCTGCGCCAAAGATCTCCTCCGGTCTGTGTGTGTAGAACAGATCCGCCTGCTCTTCGGCCTCCAGCGGCGCGAAGTCCGTGTAATTCGACAGATGCGGCAGCCGCACCACGGCGATCTTCAGGGCGCCTTCGCCATGTCTTGTATGCAGGCGCTCGCTCAGACTGTCTTCATCGTCAATGTCCAGGTGCAGATACGGCATCACGCCGATCACGGGAATGGAGCAGAGTTCTTCGATCTGACGGATCCCAGGCATCAGAAGAGACACATCTCCGCGGAATTTATTGATGATGATGCCTTTGATCCGCCGGCGCTCCTCCTCTGGGAGCAGCATGACAGTTCCGTAGATCTGGGCAAAGACCCCTCCCCTGTCTATATCGGCAGCGAGCACCACCGGCGCGTCCAGCATCTTCGCAAGGCCCATGTTGACGATATCGTCTGCCTTCAGGTTGATCTCTGCCGGGGACCCGGCGCCTTCGATCACGATGGTATCGAATCTCTGTTCCAGTCTACCCCAGGCTTCCAAGATCACCGGCACCAGTTTTTTCTTATGTGCAAAATAAGCACTGGCGG
>OMSN01000249.1 GCA_900313765.1 uncultured Eubacteriales bacterium | reverse complement strand
AGAAGCCGCAGATCTCTTTCTGTGTAACGGAAAGGATGCGACTCGGAATCATCTCCGGCCAGCATCTCCATCGTATGGACCGAATTGCCGCTTAGTTCCACGAAGGGGATCAATCTGTTCTCATACATATAATTCAGGATATACAGGACATTCCTGAAGTCGTATTCGGAAGTATCCAGAAGTTTCGGGATCAGGGATCCGCTGACAAGCCCCTCCATGCGCACATATGAGAAGTGCAGATCCGCGCGCGAAGACAGAAGGGTCTCCTGAAAATAGGAGGATATCATGTTGCGGGCAAAACCGATATTGATCACACGGCAGAAGTCCTGAACAAACGGACTTTCTTCATGGACACTTACAGAGATACTGCGCCTGCTGACCAGGTTGGAAAGTGCGGAGAATTCTTCCGGTTTCACAGGCTCGTCTGCAGGGGCATTCTGTTTCTGGCTGCGCAGATCTTCCCGGTACTGTTTGGGGGACATTCCATATTCAGCTCTGAAATTACGGTTGAAAGTGGATACATTGATGAAACCGCTGCTGAATGCAATATCCGTGATGCTCCGGTCGGTATAACGGATGTCCCGTACGGCATGTTCCATGCGCACATGGTTCAGATAACCGCTGAAACTGCTTCCAAAATTCTTGCGGAAAAACTTTGAGACATACTGGGGGGTCAGATGCAGATACTCGGAAAGGTCAGGAAGAGATACCGGGTTCTGGTAGTGTGACCCGATGTATTCTTCGATCTGTCTGATGCGGCTGTCGTATTTTCCGCTGGAATCGACTTCTGTTCTGGCAGGGTTGATCCGGAAATCCTGTGACAGGATATCCAGAAGCTGGAACAGGCGCCCTGTGATCGAGAGAGTGTGATCTCTTGTGTAATCCAGGTATTCACTGGATATGGAAGCCAGGATCCTTCGGATGGGGTAATAATCCCTGTCCGGTTCAAGGACGGAATCGCACATGATGCGGTGCTCCGGACATGCAGTCTGCTCGATAAAAGCAGGCGTGATGCCGATATGCAGCACGATGCATCCCTGTCCGGGAACAAGTTCATAATCGATGCCGCTCCGAATCATAGTCAGATCCCCCTGTTCATAACACAGAGGTTTTGCCGCGCCGCGGCTGATCTGCAGTGTTCCGGACAGAACATAGACGATCTCGAAGGACTGGCTGATGCAGGATACCTTGGAATTCAGATGTTTCTGTGCCAGAAAAGTGATCGGGAAATCAATAGTCTGCATAAGACCTCCATTTGAATCGTTCTCAGATCGTTCTGCGGTCAATGAGCAGCAGGACCGTTTCCAGAGGGGCAAGCATAAGATTGAGAGTGAGCTCTCCGGAAGAAGACACCGTGCAAGGCTCCGCGATTACCTCAGGGAATGGATATCTTCGGAAGAAGTCGTAATCGGATTCATCCAGGGCATTGAGAGCCGAAGAGTGGTACAGCCAGAGCTTATGCAGGTTTCCCTTTCCAGGCTCCATCCGCAGTGTCTTGATCAGGTAGTGGCCGGGAGCTGCGCCGCGGATTCGGAAATGTAGCTGCAGCCGGTCTCCGTTTTCGGCACACCATTTTTCAAAAGCAAGTACATCTTCGTCCTCATACAGATGTTCCAGATTCCCTGAGATATGGCGGTAGTGGAACGCCGCAAGCTGATAATTGAATCTGGATCTGGCAGTCAGTATATGATGCACTCCTGTGGACAGGACTGATTTACCCAGCTGGGATAGAAAAGAAAACGCATAATAGGAAGGTTTGCGCAGACCATGCGTTGAAAACAGACCTGCACATCCGAAGAACTCCCGGTCAACAGGCCGGTCGATCTCCCCCAGATCGTCCATCATATGATATCCGATGCCTTCCACTTTTGGGACGTTTACTGTGATAAACCGCAGGATAAAGGATGCCTGAAAGAGAGAATCGTTCAGAGCGCTTCTGAGAAAATGGGCAAACCCGAACTCTGTGATATAGAGGGGCTGCACAGGGTAGTAACGATGGATGAGTGCAGCGATATCGGTGACACGCCGGTCAATCTCATTTTCGTCAGTGGTATAGCGATAATTGCCGCTTCCGTTGACCTTCGGGAGAACCAGACCGTTCACGTGGATACTGGTAAAGTCCAGTCTGCAGTCCAGAGACTTCAGCTGCTCCAGCATACTCTGAACAGTGCCCGGGTGGATGGCAGCATCAAATCCGAGACCTCCGATACAGACATCCGGCAGAACTTTCCGTGCAGCAGCTTCTGCTTTCCGGAAAGCTGATAAAAACTGCCAGAACGTATAATTCCGGTTATTCTGGTAACTGAAATGAAATTCCAGGACCCACTGTTTCACCGCATTCTTGCCGTAGCGGTTGACAGCCGCCCGCAGGAATTCCGGAAGGATCAGGACAAGCTTCTCATAATAAAGGTCGATGGGATCGGCATTAAACGCAAACGCTGACACCGGAGTGCGGTGTCCGGGGATATCCCTGTATCCGATATCCAGGAAAGGAATCAACCCTGCGCGGATCACAGAATCCAGATTCTGGAAAACAAGTTCGAACCCGTAGTAGGTCCTGCCAGCGGAGGTATAGACAGTGACAAGATTGAGCAGACTGTACATACGGCAGTAACGGAAGGATACAGCCTCATTGATCTCATTAAGCATTCTCTGAAACGGTTCGAAGAAGAGAGAACCCGCATTTCCGATGTTCAGGATCGTGCGCCAGGTATCCAGAGCTGTCACATCCGATCTGGTCTCTGCCTCGATGATTTCTTTTCGGATGTGGAGCACGGGCTCTGACTGGGTATGCTTTTCTTCGACTGGCTGTACCGCAGTATACAGCATGGAGGAAGGATTCCGGACGATGTCCTCTTCCGGAAGATCCGTAA
>OMSN01000250.1 GCA_900313765.1 uncultured Eubacteriales bacterium | reverse complement strand
CGCCATAAGCAAACTGATCCATCATCTCCAGAGCAACTGTATAGTGGATATTGTCATGCATGCGGTTGGGGATCTCGTCTTTATTGAATCCGGCCGCACTGATCAGGAAATAAATACCGCAGGCGCCGCAGTCTCTGGTGAACTGCATCATCTTCTCATCATAAGCGCCTTCCGTTTTTTCCCTGAATCCTGCGTAATTGTCGATCGCCACGATGATCACCGGGAGCTCGACACCGTTTTTCATCACGTACTGATAATAGTTGGCGCCGCTGAAGAGCTCACGCCGTCTCTGCAGTTCCCCTCTGAGCATGTTGAAGAACTTGCTGACGGTATCAATATCTCCCTCGTAGAGGACGCCTCCGCAATGAGGGTCCTGCTCGAAGCAGGCCAGCATCCTGCTGGAGAAATCCATGATGTAGAAGCCCACATACTGCGGAGAATACTTGCGCGCAAGACTCATCAGTATGGTCTGGAGCGCAGTGCTTCGCCCGGAGCCCTGCATACCGCATACCGCAATATTGCCATACTCGGTAAAGTTGATCTCCAGTGCTTCCTGTGCCTGGTTTGCGGGATCATCATACTTACCGATTTTCGCGCTGAGCGCCCACTTGCGCGGCACAGACGGCCATTCTGCGCCGTCAAATACCGTTTTCGCGCCTTTAGCTGCATCGGCGGTTCCGGTCACCGCATCAAGCGGCAGTATCGCGGGAAGGACCGGCAGCCAGAGTTTCTGCGGTCTTGCGTAGCCTTCCGTATCCGCCACCTGCGCCAGATATCCGATGACAGCATCCAGCTGTGTCCGGTCTTTCTGTTCGGGGAGTCTGGTATTCTGACCGGCTTCCATGTCGATCAGGATCCTGGCCTTTTCCTCCGGGGAGTTTCTTCTCCAGTCAAGCCGTTCCAGATCCGCCTGTCTGTCGAGACGGATGAGCAGGGAAACAGCCCTGCGGTTGTATTCGTTGTCCGCGTAATCGATGCCTTCCTCTTCAATAATGGCAAAAAAGCGGTCCAGGATCGCTGCGGAATCCGCCGCGATCGGCATCGTATTTTCAATTATGCTTCCCCGAACCGAAGACGTTCCTGTATCCGGCTGCGGTATGCATCTGTACAGGATCTCCACAAGGCCGGCGATCCATTTGATCTTCTGGTTTTCTCTCTGACGGCGCTTGACATAGCTGCCCATCAGAGCGGCCTTGCCCGTGCCGGTAAGCATGGTTGCCAGCGTTCTTTGCGCATTGGCATCCGTCTCATCGTAGACCGCGCCGCTCCAGCCGGACTGGAAGAGTTCGTACAGCTCATCATTACCGACCTGCAGATAGCAGCGTCCCGCCTGGGTGAGATATGCCGCATCCGGTTTATGCAGCATGTCCATACTGTCCTGTCTGTCCTGCACTCGAAGGCACAGGCGGAACTTGGAGTTGGACCAGATGTTGTCGTCTACCGTGCCGGCGGGCTTCTGGGTCGCCAGGATCAGGTGCACACCGAGGCTTCGGCCGACCTGCGCGACACTGATCAGCTCTTTCATGAAATCCGGCTGTTCTCTTTTCAGTTCCGCAAACTCATCGATGATAATAAATAGATGCGGGACAGGCACCTTTGCCTCTCCGTTTTTGTAAAGCTGGGTATAGGCATTGATATTGTTGACGCCGCTCTCATTGAACAGAGTCTGCCTGCGCCGGTTCTCACTCTTGATGGATACCATCGCTCTGGTGACCTGGTTTCCGGACAGGTTCGAGATCGTACCCATGATGTGAGGAAGGTTCGCGAAAAGGTTGGCCATTCCGCCGCCCTTATAGTCGATCAGGAAAAAGCCCACGTCGTCAGGGCTGAAGTTGATCGCCAGTGACAGGATATAGGTCTGCAGCGTTTCCGATTTACCGGAACCTGTGGTGCCCGCCACGAGTCCATGGGGTCCGTGGTATTTTTCGTGTACATCCAGATAGCAGGGAGCGCCGCCTGCCATATGGCCGACGAGGGCCTTCATAGAGACATAGGTCCTGTTCTTGCGCCATCTGTCCACAACGTCGAATTCCTCCATGCGTGTCACGCCGTACATCTCAAAGAAGGTAATGGCATTGGGAATATCACCGCCGACCTCAACCTCATTCACTTCCAGGTTGGAGAGGCGGCGCGCAAAGCTGTTCAGTGCCGCGGGGCTTACGGAGTCAAACTCGATCTTCTCGCGGATACCTTCGCGCACTCTGAACAGACCTCTGAATCCGTTTTCGTTGCCGATCACGCATTCACAGGTATTGGGAAGTTCCTCATAGGTCTCCGCCAGAAGCACCAGGGTGATACCCAGATCCGCATCCCGGTCCGTCAGATAGGTGTTGATCAGTTCTCCCTCAAGGAGTGCTCCGTCCTCGACGAAAAGGACATAGTGCGGTTTATAGATCCTCCTCCCGCCGGTACTTACGCTGCGGTTCTGCTCGCTCCTCTCTCTGAGGATTCTGGAGAGGGCATAGAGCACATCCGAGATCTCGCTCTGACCGGATGCAAAATAACGGATCCTTCTGTCCTGCGACCATGTATGGGGAAGCCAGCGGAGAAAGTCCCATTTCTCTCTTCCTTTTTCGTGGTCGCCCTCTCCGGAGAAGATAAATCCCATTTTTACATCTGTATAGCTGTTCTGGGCTGCGATCTGCGCCACCAGATCATAAAACACATCGTAGGCCCCGGCTTTGCCCGGACCTCCTACGATACCGATGATATTTTCCTGCAGAAGGTCGATGCAGATCGGCACATCATGAAGATTGCGGTAGCTGTCCCTGATCAGGCGGGGTTTTTCGTTCAGGGAATCATCCAGGAGCGTGAAACGCTCCTTGGGAACATTGATCTCCACCTGGAAAGGAATATCTCCTCTGCCGACCCG
>OMSN01000251.1 GCA_900313765.1 uncultured Eubacteriales bacterium | reverse complement strand
TACATGACTGCTTCCTTGTGGATCTCCGGAAGGATCGTGTCCCAGGTGACTTTTTCCAGCTGTACGTCGAAGCCTAGCTGTTTTCCCACATTTACGAACTCCAGCCCCAGCTCCTGACGGTAAACACCATCCGTATAGAGCAGTTTGAAAGTTCCTTCCACCCCGTCTTTATCGAAGGTTCCATCTCCGTTGGAATCGGTCCAGCCAGCTTCTTCCAGCAGCGCCTTCGCGCCTTCCACATCCCCCATCTGACTGTCATCCAGTACAGTTTCTTCATTCAGCCAGGGCATCTTCTCAAGACCGGTTGTCGATACGGTCCCGTATCCGTTCAGGATACCGTCTACCATCTTCTGACGGTCAACTGCCATGTTAAATGCTTTGCGCACTGCGCTGTCACAGGTCACGGCATTGCCGATCTCTGCACCATCTTCTGCGACCTTTCCTTCCGCCGGCTGCATCGGGAATGCCACTCCATAGCATTCGATGGATGCGATGTTCTCAAGGTGCGTGCCCTCCACCGGCATGTCTGCCAGCAAACCATTGATCTGCGCAACATCCACATCGCCGCTGCTCACTGCCGCATAGGCAGTGTCGGTATCCAGGAAGACCAGGGTGAGCCGCTTAATCGCCGGAGCATCCCCATAATAAGACTCATTTGCCTCGGCAATGACCTGCTGCCCCTTGTCCCACTGTACCAGTCTGTAGGGTCCTGAACCTATGGGTGCATCCTTGAACTGCTCATTGTAGGAAGCTTCGGGGACGATCCCAAGGTAGGCAAGCCTCTCAATGAAAGGCGAATATACACGGTTCAGATGAAAGACCGCTGTCGTATCATCCACCGCCTCTGCGGATTCAATCATAGTCAGATCTATGTCTCCGCCCGCATCCTTTGCCGTCAGGTACGTAAACACAACATCTGCCGCTGTTACCTTACTTCCGTCTGTGAAATAAGCATCATCGCGTATCGTCACGGTCCAGGAGAGTTTATCCTCCGAAACTTCATACCCCGTGGCAAGGTCATTTTCCCATCCAAGCTCTTTGTCTCTGCGAAACAGAGTTGAGAAAAACAGCCGTGTGATGGAACCGTGAGAGCCTGTGGACGGATCGAATCCGGTCTCCGGCTCTTCTCCGATTGCAGCTACCAGTTCGCCGGCTTCCTTTCTCGCTTCTCTCCCGTCAGCCTGTGCGCCTGCACAGACCGTACCGCAGAACAATGCTGCGGTTCCCGCAAACAGCAGCGCCGCCATTAAGCTCTTTGTGATTCTGATCTTATACATACAATACCTCCCAATGTGACAAAAGACATCGAACCTGTAATGACAGAAAAAAAGAAGGTATCTTATTCTCTTCAGAAAATAAGATACCTTCCTGATATCAGATCCATTCAGATATGTGCTTCCCGGTCTTCCTGTTCGGCATATAAAACCGCCACAGGATCCCGCGCAATTCCGATCCGAATGCAGGGGAATCCGGCTGAAGGTCACTTCTGTGACCGGTCCTGACTTCCTGTCAGGGACCTGACCTGCTCGACGGCATCTGCCACATACTGAGCGGTCGTCCTGCCCGTGCAGCCTGCAATCATGATACCACAGCGGTTCATCGGTATCAATATCTTCTCGGCTCTGCTCTGTCCGACGGCAAGTGCCATCGCAGGCGTGATCTCCCCGAGAAATGCATCCGCCATCACGATCCCGACGGCCCCCATTATGATATCCGCATCCCGGCATGTTACCAGAACGGAGTTTTCTCCTGTCGCAGTCTGATCAGCACCGGCCTTGCGCATCGCGGCTGTTGCCGCGCTGTTTGTACCCACAGCAGTGATCCTCACATTGTCCAGTTCCTTCAGGGAACTGACCAGCTGCTTTCCAAGGCCTCCGCCCTGTCCGTCAATGACCAGGATATCCTTCATCTCTCCCATACAACTCCGATCTTTTCCCGGCTCTCTTCATCGATTCTTCTGCCGGATTCTCCGCAGTCTTCCACCTGTCCTTCTTCAGACTGCCACAATGTCTCCGCGTCACGCACTCAGCCCATGGCTGCGCGGTAGATCTCGACAATATCCTCTTTGGTCAGCGGTTCGAAGCTGCCCACAGATCCCTTGGCCGCCTTCTCAGCCATGACTTCGAAATGCGTCTCATCGGTAATTCCGACAGCTTTCAGGTTCGCCGGGAGTCCCATGGTCCCGAAGAAGAATTCTCTCGTCTTTGCGATGGCTTCTTTCGCCACCTCCATGTCATCCTCACCGGTCAGATCCCACACATTGCGCCCGTACGCCGCGAAGATTGCCTTATTTCCATCATTCAGGACATGTTCCATCCAGACCGGGGTCAAGATCGCAAGGCCCTCTCCGTGGGTGATGTCATAGAATGCGGAGAGCTCATGCTCCATCGGATGCACGCACCATGCCGGCTGGCAGCCGTTTGCGATCAGTCCGTTGATTGCATGGCTGGCCGCCCACATCAGGTTTGCCCTTGCGTCATAATTGTCCGGCTGCTCCAGTGCGATGGGACCGTATTTGATGCAGGTCTTCAGGATACCCTCCGCAAAACGCTCCTGCACGTCGGATCCCTTCTCATGGTGGAAGTAATTCTCAAATGTGTGGCTCATCATATCCGCTGTTCCGGCTGCTGTCTGCTTTCTGGAGACGGTATATGTATACGTCGGATCCAGGACAGACATCTTCGGAGTCATGAACGGAGAACCGGTTCCCCATTTTTCTTTTTTAGTCATATCGGAGATGACTGCGTAAGTGTCCATCTCCGAGCCTGTCGCAGACAGGGTCAGGACAGAATAGACCGGGAGCGCCGCCTTGATCAGACCCGGATTCAGCACCAGGTCCCAGGCGTCCCCGTCATAGACCGATCCGGC
>OMSN01000262.1 GCA_900313765.1 uncultured Eubacteriales bacterium | reverse complement strand
CACTCCCTTGACCTCATCAACGGGATCTACGAAGGAAGTGAGGCTGTCGTCCAGTACAAAAACACGCTCATCAATCACTCCAGGAAGGTCATACTGCTTGCGGACCACACGAAGTTCGACCGTACATCGCTCATCCGGACAGCTCCGTTCTCCATGATCCATACGCTGGTCACGGACCGGGAGCCTTCCGCGGAATGGATGCGGCATATGGAAGAGGAAAATGTGCAGGTCCTGTTCCCGACATCATGAGCCGTTTCCCCAGGCCGCCGGAATGCTGTCCATAATTTCATAATCCAATAACAAATAACAGATGCCGCACCGTTTCCGGTGCGGCATCTTCTGTATCATTTCTCTGTTTTATTACTGTTCTTTCCCGGATCGCGCCAGATGGGATCTTCAGCGTCTGAGCAGCTCCATGAACTCTTCCATGGAAGATGTCGTGCTCTCTCCCGTGTCTCTGTTGCGGTAGGTCACATTCTGTGCATCCGTTTCTTTCTGACCGATGATCAGCATATACGGCACGCGCTCGACCTGCTGCGCTTCACGGATCTTGTATCCGATCTTTTCATTTCTCTCATCCAGTTCAGCGCGGAATCCCGCATCCAGCAGGGTCTCACAGCACTGGGAAGCATACTCCATGAACTTCTCGGAAACCGGAAGGACCTTGACCTGGACCGGTGCAAGCCATACCGGGAAGCGGCCTTTGGTCTCTTCGATCAGGTATGCCATGAAGCGGTCAAGGGATCCGAGGATCGCGCGGTGGATGACGACCGGTGTCTTCTCGGTGCCGTCCTGATCCACATAGGTCAGTTCGAACTTCGCCGGCAGGCAGAAGTCAAGCTGGCAGGTGGAAAGCGTGTACTCAGCGCCGACTGCGGGCTTCACGTTGACATCCAGCTTCGGGCCATAGAAGGCAGCCTCACCGATCTCTTCCGTGTAGTCGATCTTCAGTTCGTTGAGAACCTGGCGCAGCGCATCTTCCGCTGTGTTCCACATCTCATCGTCATCATGATACTTCTTCTTGTCTTCCGGATCACGCAGAGACAGCACGCAGCGGTAATCCGTGATCTTGAAGTCCTTGTATGCGTCAAAGATCAGATCGCAGACACTGGCGATCTCACTCTTGATCTGGTCCGGCGTCACAAACAGGTGCGCGTCATTCTGGCAGAAATGACGTCCTCTCTCGATGCCCTTCAGGGTTCCGGACGCTTCATATCTGAAATCATGCGCGATCTCGCCGATACGAAGAGGCAGGTTCCTGTAGGATCTCGGACGGTTCGCATAGATCCGCATATGATGCGGGCAGTTCATCGGACGAAGCACATACTCTTCATCCTCCACCTGCATGGCCGGGAACATATTGTCCTTGTAATGATCCCAGTGGCCGGATGTCCTGTACAGATTGACCGTTCCGACACAGGGGGTCATGACATGCAGATAGCCCAGGCGGCGCTCCTTGTCCTTGATATAATTCTCAAGGATCTGCCACAGGGTATAGCCCTTCGGCAGGAACATCGGAAGTCCTTTGCCAACCAGGTCATCGGTCATGAAGAGCTGCATCTCCTTACCGATCTTTCTGTGATCGCGGGCTTTAGCTTCTTCCTGCTCGACTTCCCAGGCTTTCAGCTCCTCGCCGTTGTGGAAGGCAACGCCGTTGACACGGGTCAGCATCTTGTTCTCGCTGTTGTTCTTCCAGTAAGCGCCGGACTGACCGGTGACCTTGAATGCCTTGAGTGCTTTCGTATAGGTAAGGTGCGGGCCGACGCACATGTCGATATAATCACCCTGCTGATAGAATGTGATCCTCGCATCCTCAGCCAGGTCTCCGATATGCTCGACCTTATAGACTTCTCCCCTGTCCTCCATCAGCTTGATCGCTTCTGAGCGGGGCAGTTCATAGGTCTTGATCGGCAGATTCTCTTTGGTGATCTTCAGCATCTCTGCCTCGATCGCTGCCAGATCTTCATCCGAGAGCTTCTCTCCGTCCAGATCCACGTCATAGTAGAAACCACGCTCTGTCGCAGGGCCGTATGCGAACTTCGCCTGCGGATGGAGCCTCTGGATCGCCTGCGCCATGATGTGTGCTGCCGTATGCCGGATCACATGGGTCTCTTCTTCTGCAGGGAGTACCCTTACTTCTCCGTCGTTATAGATTGCTTTCATTGGTGGTTTACCTCCAGTCTTTTTCCATGGTTCTTATTATATACGATTTTCTGAAAATGCAATCCCAATAATTCAAAAAGGAGGCAGATTTCCTTCTGCCTCCTCACAGATCCTGTCAGATCTTATCTTCTTTCACACTCCTGCCGGTCCTTTCCGGAATCCGCGCCTTCTGTCAGTTGCTTCCGGCGGCAAAACCCGCGCGCAGCACCGCTTTCCTGACCGTGCTTCCCACAAGGATCCCCAGCGCGATCTTCACGATGTCAAAGGGGACAAACGGCCATACACAGACGGTCAGCGCATATCCGACACCAACGTGCATCTGATATACGAACCATGCAGTGCCGAACACATAGGCTGCCGCAAGCCCCAGGAACATCCCTGCTCCCCCGATCACCGGCCGGTACTGGCTGCGCTCATAGATCACGCCGCCGATCAGGATCATGAAAATGAATCCGACCAGGTATCCGCCGGTGGGTCCTGCCAGCTTGCCAAGTCCGCCCTGGAATCCGGAGAATACAGGCAGGCCGGCTGCTCCGAGCAGCAGGTAGACAATATAGCTGATCAGTGTCAGCCTGGTGCCGCACACTGCCAAC
>OMSN01000252.1 GCA_900313765.1 uncultured Eubacteriales bacterium | reverse complement strand
ACAGAGCGCCAGGCACTCAATGTCTATAAAATGAAGCTCCTAGGCGCAACCGTTGTCCCGGTCACCAGCGGAACCGCGACCCTCAAGGACGCCGTGTCAGAGGCATTTCGCGAGTGGACCAACCGGATCTCGGACACCCATTACTGCCTGGGATCGGTCATGGGCCCCCATCCGTTCCCGACCATCGTCAGGGACTTTCAGTCCGTTATCTCCAGGGAATCCAGAGCGCAGATCCTGGAGAAGGAAGGCCGGCTTCCGGACGCCGTGCTCGCCTGCGTCGGCGGCGGCTCCAATGCGATCGGATCCTTCTACCATTACATAGATGACAGCGATGTCGCCCTGATCGGCTGCGAAGCCGCCGGCCGCGGGATCGACACCTTCGAGACGGCGGCGACCGTAAGCACAGGTCGACTGGGGATCTTCCACGGGATGAAGAGCCTGTTCTGCCAGGATGAATACGGCCAGATCGCCCCGGTCTATTCGATCTCTGCCGGACTGGATTATCCGGGGATCGGACCGGAGCATGCACATCTGCATGACATTGGGCGCGCCAAGTATGTGCCGGTCACGGATGAAGAGGCCGTGCAGGCATTCGAGTATACCAGCAGGCTGGAGGGAATCATTCCCGCCATTGAGTCTTCAGGACTGCGCGGCAGTTGCCAGATACAGGGGAACCGAGATCGCAGAATGACCTGTACACGGAGGAAGACAGAATGAGCAGAATCGCAGAGGCATTTGCACACGGCAAAGCATTTATCCCGTTCATTACCGCAGGTTATCCGGATCTGGAGACAACCCGGCAGGTGGTGCGGGCGGCACAGGAAAACGGAGCGGATCTCATTGAGATCGGCATCCCGTTCTCAGACCCTACGGCGGAGGGGCCGGTCATTCAGACCGCCAACGTGAGAGCCCTGGAGAAGGGGATCACCACGGACATGGTTCTGGACTTCATCCGGCAGATCCGGGAAGACGGGAGCGTGACGGTCCCGATGGTCTTCATGACCTACGCCAACGTGGTCTACTCCTATCACGAAGGCGGCGACGGGGACAGAGACGGTCAGGACGGAAGCGACCGGGGACGCTATGGCTTCTGCAGAAAATGCGCCCAGGTCGGGATCGACGGACTCATCCTTCCGGACATCCCATTTGAAGAGAAAGATCAGTTCGAGGATGCCTGCAGATGCAGCGGACTGGACCTGATCTCCCTGATCGCTCCGACCAGCGAAGACCGCATCCAGACGATCGCGAAAGAGGCGGAAGGTTTCATTTATATAGTCTCTTCCCTGGGCGTGACCGGCGTGCGCTCTGACATTACGACAGATATAGGCGCCATCACCGCAAAGATCCGCGAGGTGACAGATGTACCCTGCGCCGTGGGATTTGGAATCTCCACACCGCAGCAGGCGGCAAGAATGGCCGCGCAGTCCGACGGAGCCATCGTCGGATCCGCCATCATCCGCATCATCGACCAGTACCAGGAACAGGCCGCGCCACATGTCGGCGAATACGTGCGCAGCATGAAGGAGGCACTGAAGAAATGAACGGTAGCGGTTCCCACTCCTTTGTGCTATCATTACGTGCATAAAAAGTCTCACGGGGAGCGCATGCATGTGGAGAGAGGAATCGATCGGAGAGATCTCCGACGGAAGATTTTATACAGGAAATGATATGGTCCGGATCGGCACCAATGACTGTGCCGGGTGTTCGGACTGCTGCCGCATGGATCCGGTCATCGTACTGGATCCATGCGATGCTTTTGAGTTCGTTCGTTTCCTTGGGCGGAGCGTGGAAGACCTTCTGAATGAACAGATCGAGCTGAAGGTCATAGACGGGCTGATCCTGCCGATTCTGAAGATGGATGAGAGCGGCGCCTGCTCCTTCCTGGGAGAGGATGGCAGATGCACCATCCACACATTCCGCCCCGGCATCTGCAGACTGTATCCCCTGGGACGCAGCTGGGAGAACGGAGACTTCCGGTATATCCTGCAGATCAATGAATGCACCCACTGCACAGGCTCCAAGATCAAGGTGAAGAAATGGCTGGGAATCCCGGACCTTCCGCCCTATGAAGAATTCTGCCGCAGGTGGCACAACTTCCTGGAGCAGGTGAGAGAATTCCTGAACCATAACGATCCGGAGGGGACATACCGCAGGCAGATCTGCATCTACCTCCTGAACCAGTTTTTCCTCTGTGACTGGAGCGTGGATGACTTCTACGCCGCATTTGATGAAAAACTGAATCAGGCCCGGCAGCACCTGGGCTTCGCGGGCTGAGACAGGGCTAAGTATACGTAACGAGCTGTCAGGCACCCCGGAGTGGACCTTCAGGGGCGTCCGCGAAGGGGTGCCGGCAGTCGTGACGGACAATTATTGTGAATAGCAGCAGGAAAGCAGAACATGACGGAACTGTTCAGAAAATACAGAGAACTGATCGTTTATTTCATTGTCGGATGCATGACGACGCTGGTCAACTGGGCGGTCTATGCAGCCGGCGTGGAATGGCTTCACCAGAGTGTGGCGGTCTCGAACGCGGTCGCCTGGATCGCGGCAGTCGCCTTTGCCTATATCGCGAATAAGATATGGGTCTTTCAGAGTTTTAACTGGAGCCTGGCATATGTACTGCGCGAAGCCGTGCTGTTTGTCAGTGCCAGGATCCTGACCGGACTGTTTGAGATCGTGGCCGTACCCCTGCTCGTGAAACTGGGAATGGACCAGGAACTGTTCGGTGTGAAGGGGATGTGGGCGAAGATCCTGGTGAGTGTGATCGTCCTGATCCTGAATTACGTATTCTCGAAACTCATCATTTTCAAGAGGAAGAAGTAAGCGATATGTTATCGGTGGTGATTCCAGCATACAATGAAGATGTGATCCTTCCGGAAGCAGTGAAGGTCGTGAGCGGGCTGCTTGCAGAAGAAGGCATCGACTATGAGCTGATCTTTGTGGACGACGGGTCTTCCGACCGCACCTGGGAGGAGATCTGCAGGGCACATTCGGAAAATGATAAGGTCCACGGCGTTCATTTTTCCCGGAATTTCGGCAAGGAGGCAGCGATCATCGCAGGCCTGAGTGAAGCATCGGGAGACTGCGCCGCAGTGATGGACTGCGATCTGCAGCATCCCCCGGCAACCTTGCTGGAGATGTACCGCAAATGGGAAGAAGGCTATGAGGTCGTGGAAGGCGTCAAGCGCACGCGGGGAAAGGAGAGCGGGATGCACCGCTTTGCTGCCGGCACTTTCTACAGGATCATGTCCGGCGCGGTGAAGATCGATATGTCAAGGGCATCGGACTTCAAACTCCTTGACCGCAGAGCGGTGGACAGCCTCCTGGAGATGCCCGAGCGGAATGCATTTTTCCGTGCCATGAGTTCCTGGATCGGGTTTAAGCAGGCGCAGGTGGAATTCGATGTGCAGGACAGGACGGCAGGGGAGACAAAATGGTCAACGCGGAAACTGATCTCCTATGCGATCAGCAATATCGTCGGCTATTCCACAGCACC
>OMSN01000253.1 GCA_900313765.1 uncultured Eubacteriales bacterium | reverse complement strand
GGTGATGGTGGTCGTCGCCACAGGTGTCGCCATGGCAAGGTTGGCACCCATCACGCACGCAATCGCGACCGGGGTCGGATTCACACCGTTGGAGATCGCCAGCGGAATGGCGACAGAGGCAAGCATGGACACCAGCGATCCGTTCGACATGAACATGGACAGCAGCCATCCCGCCAGAATGAAGAGGGCAACCATGAATTTCCCGCTGGTCACGACTTCTCCGAAGACCCGCATCAGCCAGGAGATCACAACATCGCCTGCCCCTGACCGGACGAATCCGTCTGCGACAGCAAGAGCCGAGCCAAGGGTGAGGAGCGCAGACCACATCATATGCTGCATCTCTCTCTTGCCGTCGACACATCTGAGCAGGACAAGAATGGCGGCCCCGGCAACGGCGACCAGGCCAAGATCCCAGCCAAACGGACGCAGGATAAAGCACACAACCGACACCGCAAACACGCACAGCGAGATGACTGCATTTCTCAGGTTGAGATCCGGACCTTCAATGATCTTACCGGTTGTCTCGACCTCATCGAAATCAAACCATCTCACGGACAGGTCATACAGGAACAGATAGTAGCATACTGCCACTACAAGCAGAACACTCAGCGCTACCGGCGCTGTTGTGAAGAACTCGAACCGTTTCTGCCCTGTGATCTCCAGTACCTCATTGGCCAGAAGCGGTGCCGTGCTTCCAGCAAGCGTTCCAGTCCCGCCGATCAGGCCTCCGACTGCCAGGGGCAGGTAGATATGTTTCTTGGTAATCTTTCCCTTTGTGGAGCGCGACAGGGAAGCGATGAAAGGCATGAACATCACAACCAGCGCCGAATTGTTTGTAAACATGGAGATAACCCCGGCAGACACCAGGACTGCTGTTCCGAACAGTTTCTCCCCGCCCTTGCTGAGCTTCTGCAGCACATGCTCGAAACGGACGATCACACCGCTGTCAATGATGGAGTCAATGATGATGACCATACCTGCCGTCAGAAGAACCGGCGTACTGCCGAAATTTGAGAACGCCACCGAAGACGGCAAGACTCCGCTGAAGATCATTGCCAGCATCCCCAGCAGCGTTACCAGCGCAACCGGGAACTTGTCCACGATATACATGACGCACATGACGCCGATGATAATGAGTGTAATCGTTGCATTATTCATGACCTATTCTCCCTCCTGTTTTGCTTCTATCCTCGCCAGGGAGGATACCCGTCTTTCATTTTACCATGAAACCCTTGCAGATTTCGACCCTGTGTTCATTCTTGACAATCACTGCCTGACTTATTACAATCAGCACTGTCATCGGAGGGTTGATTCTTCTTGATTAGATTAAGAATGAACGGCTGGATAAGATGGCAGGCAATGCCTGCAGTCTGTCCAGCCTTTTCTTTTGACGGGGGAAATAAAAATGAGCGCAGGCATAAGCGACACACACAACTTTACAGACGGTCCCATTCTGTCCAAACTGATCCGGTTCTCCGGACCGGTTCTGTTTGCCCTGCTGCTTCAGGCGACATACGGCGCAGTCGATCTGCTGATCGTCGGCCAGTTTGCCTCCTCAGCAGATGTATCTGCCGTCGCAACCGGGTCCCATATCATGTTTACCCTGACAGGACCGCTCTCGAGTTTTGCCATGGGAATCACTGTACTGCTCGGCAGACAGATCGGAGATGGGCACGGAAAAGAAGGGGGAAGAGTTGCCGGAGCCGGCATCGCCCTGTTCGCCATACTCGGCATGATTCTGACTGTGATACTGACAGCATTTTCAGAAAGCGTGGCAGCCATGATGCACGCGCCGCAGCAGGCATTTGCCCAGACTGCAGCCTATGTCCGCATCTGCGGCATGGGTATCCTGATCATCGTCGCCTACAATCTGATCGGGAGCATCTTCCGCGGGATCGGCGACTCGAAAACACCGCTGATCGCAGTCCTGATCGCCTGCATCTTCAATATATTCGGAGACCTCTTCCTGGTTGCATTCTGCCATCTGGGAGCAGCCGGCGCTGCCATCGCAACCGTGGCAGCACAGGCGTTAAGCGTCGTGATCTCCCTGCTTCTCATCCGCAGGCAGACTCTCCCGTTTGATTTTGATATAAAAATGATCCGTGCGGACAGAAAGATCTGGCGCCGGATCACTGAACTTGGCTTGCCTCTTGCGGTTTCCGACCTGCTTGTCGGCATGTCCTTTATGATCATCCAGGCCATCGTGAATTCTCTGGGCCTGGTCCCTTCCGCGGGAATCGGAGTTGCGGAAAAGGTGTGTGCATTTATCATGCTGGTCCCCAGTTCCTTCATGCAGTCCATGGCTGCATTCACTGCACAGAACCTGGGCGCCGGCAAGACGCAGCGTGCCCTCAGGGCAGTCTATTACGGAATCGCCGCATCCCTGGCGGCAGGCGTAGTCATCGGCGTCTTCACATTCTTCAGAGGAGATCTGCTGTGCGGCATCTTCTCCAAAGATCCGGAGGTGATCCTGGCCGGAGCTGATTACCTCAGATCCTACGCGATCGACTGCCTCTTCACCGCCATCTTCTTCGTCTTCATCGGCTACTACAATGGCCTGGGGCTCACAAGATTCGTCATGGCACAGGGAATCATCAGCGCATTCGGAGTTCGCGTGCCGGTCTCCTATCTGATGAGCAAGAGGGTACCGGTCTCCCTGTTCCATATCGGACTGGCAACACCATGTTCATCTCTGCTGCAGATCGTGATGTGCGTCGGCTGCCTGATCTGGCTGAAGAAGCGCAAAGATTACCGTGTGATGTAGAGAATCACTCTACAAAATGAATCCGGCTCTCATCAAACCGGTCCTGCTGCACTCTCGTCTCCGCCGGATAGCCAAGCGCAAAGATAGAGA
>OMSN01000254.1 GCA_900313765.1 uncultured Eubacteriales bacterium | reverse complement strand
GAGAAGATGGCAAAGCGTACATTGATCCCGACATCTGTAAAGGCTGCGGACGCTGCATCGGTGCGTGTGCATTTAACGCGATCTCCAATATCAATGGTTCTGCCAATGAGATTCTCTGCTGCAAGATCGCGGAGTATTCCCATGCGATCTGCCATGGAAGGCCGACTTTCCATATCAGCCTGATCATGGATGTGTCTCCGAACTGTGACTGTCACAGTGAGAATGACGCTCCGATCCTTCCGAACATCGGCATGCTGGCGTCCTTCGATCCGGTCGCGCTGGATCAGGCCTGCGCAGACCTCTGTCTGCAGGCAACCCCTGTCAGGAACAGCCAGCTGGGAGATCATCTGGCAGATCCGCACTGGCATCACCATCATGATCATTTCCTGGACAGCAATCCTAACGTACGCTGGAAAGAGACTCTTGCACACGGAGAGAAGATCGGTCTGGGAACAAGGAACTACGAACTGCATACAATAAAATGATGTAAGGCAATACATACAATAAAGAAGGAGGATACTGTAATGTTTGGCTTCAATTACTACACACCGACCAAGGTTGTCTTCGGTAAAGACACAGAACTGAAGGTTGCTGACCTGATCAGGGAGTTTGGCGGAACCAAAGTCCTGATCCACTATGGTGGAGGAAGCGTGATCCGCTCAGGCCTCATGCAGAGAGTAACGGACACTCTCGATGGAGCCGGCATTCAGTATGTCATGCTCGGCGGCGCAGTCCCGAATCCTCATCTGGGACTTGTATATGAAGGAATCGAACTGTGCAGGAAGGAAGGCATTGATTTCCTGCTTGCAGTGGGCGGAGGAAGTGCCATCGACTCAGCCAAGGCAATCGGATACGGCGTTACCAATGAAGGGGATGTGTGGGATTTCTATGATCGTAAGAGAGACGTTCAGGCCTGCCTTCCGCTCGGAGTCATCCTGACCCTCGCGGCAACAGGAAGTGAAATGAGTGATTCTTCCGTCATTACCAAGGAAGAGGGTCTGGTCAAGAGAGGATACAGCAGCGATCACGGCAGACCGAAGTTCGCGATCATGAATCCGGAACTGACCATGACGCTTCCGGATTACCAGACTGCATGCGGCTGCACCGATATCATGATGCACACGATGGAGCGCTATTTTACCAATGGCGGAAACATGGAGATCACAGACTCCATGGCGGAAGGCCTTCTGCGTACAGTCAAAACGAACGCGCAGATCCTTGCGAAAGACCCGAAGAACTATGATGCACGTGCAGAGGTCATGTGGGCAGGAAGCCTGGCTCACAATGGACTGACCGGCTGCGGCAATGACGGCGGCGACTGGATGACCCATATGCTGGAGCATGAGATGGGCGGCCTGTATGACGTGGCACACGGCGCGGGACTTGCTGCGATCTGGGGAAGCTGGGCAAGATACGTCTACAAGAACTGCCTGCCCCGCTTTAAGAGATACGCCATCAATGTAATGGGTGTTGAACCGGCGGGAACGGATGAAGAGATCGCTCTGAAGGGAATCGAGGCAATGGAGGATTTCTACAGAAGCATCAACATGCCGACCAACATGAGAGAGCTTGGAATCAGCCCGACAGAGGAAGAACTGAAGGACATGGCGCACAAGTGCTCCGTCAGTGTCGGAGGAGCTTCCGGGTCTGCAAGAGTATTGAATGAGGAAGACATGCTGGCCATCTACAGAGCAAGTATGTGATAACCGTTTTTCTTCATGGCTCCCCGGTTTCCGGTATACAGCCGGAAACCGGGGAGTTCTTTATAGGAGGTATATATGGGACAGAATGTCTTGATAACAGGCACAGGACGTGAGATGGCGCTTGGATTCAACCTGGTCCGCAGATATCTGATGGCAGGTGACAGGGTGTTTGCGGCAGCCAGGAAAGAGTCAGCTGCGCTGGAGAAACTGCGCGAAGAGTATCCGGAAGCTCTGACAGTCATATACATGGATATCGGAAACACACAGTCTGTGCGTGAAGGGATCAGTCAGGTCGCATCCGCCGCAGATCATCTGGATCTGCTGATCAACAACGCAGTTACAACTGCATATGACTGTGGGGAAAATGTGCTGAAGGCAGATCCGGACGCAATGGCCCCGGCATTCAATGTGGGAGCGGTCGGTCCCCTTCGCGTGATCCAGGCCTGCTATCCTCTGCTTCAGAAGAGCGACGCGGCACTGATCGTCAATATCTCATCGGAAGCGGGCAGCATCGGAGCCTGCTACCGGACGAATATGACAGACTATGCGATGACCAAGGCATCCGTCAACATGATGACCAAGACCATCGCAAACGCGATCCGCGATGAGAAGAATATGAACATCATCTGTATCCATCCCGGATGGATGCGCACCAATGAAGGAAACGCTGAAGCGCCGCTGGAACCGTTCCCCCATGCCGAGACGCTGCGCCTGCTGTTTGAAGAGCGCAGAAGAGATAAAGACGGAGATCTGTTCATTACCTGGGAAGGAGAGCCGTATCCCTGGTAATCCATGCGAAATAACCGGGATAATCCGGAAGCGGATCATCGGGAAGAAAACTTCAGAACCGTGCATTACAGAAGAAGGGAAATACAGGAATAGAAAATGGCTGACTATACCAACCGGCAGGCGGAAACAGTCCTGCATATCACAGATACAGAAGGGCATGCTGCTGCGGATACTGTATTCAGGGTCCGGCAGACGGAGCATGAGTTCCTGTTTGGCTGCGGCAAATGAGAAGAAGGGGGATCCGTTCTATGAAGACCGCATGAAGAAATGGTGCGATCTCTATAATTACGGGACCATGTCTTTCTACTGGGGGCTCTATGAGCCGACAGAAGGAAAGCCGGAATTCGAGAACCGGAT
>OMSN01000258.1 GCA_900313765.1 uncultured Eubacteriales bacterium | reverse complement strand
GCCCCTGTTCTTTCATGCTTATGCATGAATACTTAATAAAATAAAGTTTTTTACTGAAATATTGCATTACACACGCATCTTTATTATAATTATGAGGATTTTACAAAAAGATGTGTAAGGAGGAAATACCATGTCATATGTAGATGAAGCTCTGGCAAGAGTACAGAAACAGAATGCGGATCAGCCGGAATTCCTTCAGGCTGTAAAGGAAGTCCTGGAATCCCTTCGTGTCGTGATCGAAGCAAATGAGGAAGAGTACAGAAGAGATGCTCTTCTGGAACGCCTCACGACTCCGGAGAGGATCATCATGTTCCGTGTTCCGTGGGTAGATGATCAGGGTCAGGTACAGGTCAACAACGGATACCGCGTACAGTTCAACAGCGCCATTGGTCCGTATAAGGGCGGGCTTCGTTTCCATCCTTCCGTAAACCTGAGCATCATCAAATTCCTGGGATTTGAACAGATCTTCAAGAACAGCCTTACAGGCCTCCCGATCGGCGGCGGCAAGGGCGGAAGCGATTTCGATCCCAAGGGAAAATCAGATCGTGAGATCATGAAATTCTGTCAGAGCTTTATGACCGAACTGCAGCGTCATATCGGTGCAGACACCGACGTTCCTGCAGGAGACATCGGCGTAGGCGGACGTGAGATCGGTTACATGTACGGACAGTACAAGAGACTCCGCAATCTGTATGAAGGCGTGCTCACCGGTAAGGGACTTACCTATGGCGGATCCCTTGCAAGAACTGAGGCTACCGGTTACGGTCTGCTCTATCTTGTGGAAGAGATGCTTAAATGCAACGGCAAAGATATCAAGGGCAAGACCATTGCTGTATCCGGTGCAGGCAATGTGGCACAGTACGCTATTCAGAAGGCATGGCAGCTTGGTGCCAAGCCGGTCACCTGTTCTGACTCCACCGGATGGATCTACGATCCGGACGGAATCGATATGGATACACTGATCGACGTAAAGCAGGTGAAGAGAGCCCGTCTTACCGAATATGCAGCTGCAAGACCCTCCGCACAGTACCATGAAGGCAAAGGTGTCTGGACTGTGAAATGTGATATCGCTCTTCCGTGCGCTACCCAGAATGAGCTTGGCCTCGAGGATGCAAAGACTCTGGTTGCAAACGGCTGCTTTGCAGTCATGGAAGGTGCAAACATGCCCACAACGCTTGAAGCGACCGAATATCTGCAGAGCAGCGGTATCCTGTTCTGCCCGGGCAAGGCATCCAATGCCGGCGGTGTAGCCACCTCCGCTCTGGAAATGAGCCAGAACTCTGAACGCCTGAGCTGGACCTTCGATGAGGTTGACGCAAAGCTTCAGCAGATCATGGTGAATATCTACCATAACATTGATGATGCAGCGCGCAAATACGGAAAAGAGGGCGATTATGTTGCAGGTGCGAATATTGCCGGTTTCCTGAAAGTTGCCGAAGCAATGAAAGCACAGGGTATCGTATAATACGAATAAACACCAAAAACAAAGGATAACACCTTTTGTCATTTGTTCTGAATTGTGAGCCTGCGGGGAAACCCGCAGGCTTTTTGAACTTCAAATTAGTTTTTTTTAACATTTAGAAATATTTCTATTACATTTCTGTGAAACTGTGCTATAATAACTATGCTTTATTTTTTAGTATCCTAAATAATTCGTGATATATACAGAATCAGAAAGGAGATAATTACAAGATGAGACGTCAGGCAGCACAACTTGGTGTGCTTTGCATGTGTACAATGCTGGCCGTAACAGGCGTTTGTACGTCAGCTTTTGCAGAAGAGACCGAACTTGAAGATATTATTTCATTTGAAGAACTGGCAGCGGCAGCAGCCCAGGGATACGATGGAGAAGATCTTCAGAACGATATTTACAAAGAGCAGGATCCGTCATTTGTAAAGGAGACTGTCATTACTGTTGAACCGCAGCAGCCTGAGGCCACTGCGGATACAGCTGCAGCACAGGAAACAGAAGCACCTGCCGCCGAAGCTCCGAAGGAACAGGAGAGTGAAACGGCTGCACCGGCAGAGGAAAAGGCTTCTGAGAAAGAGACTGATCCGGCATTTGATACCCGCGATATATTCGAAAGAAGCGAATATGAGGTAGGTTTCTCCAACACCGGCGATATCGAAGGGATCCATATTGAGCCCTACAAGGAGAGCGATCTTTCCGGTATCCTGAAGCCTTACGGCTGTGTTGAGATCTACAGTGAAACGGAAGACGGCTGGTATGAGGTACAGTCCGGTGAGATCTACGGCTACATCAGCAAATATTCCATCTCCACCGGAGAAGAAGCAGCAGCGATCGCTGCGGACGTTGTTTACATGAGTGCAACTCCGACCGTCAAAAGGGTCAAGATCCGCCGGGGTCCGTCCAAGGAAGATGAAGAGATCGGCCTTCTGAAAAAGGGTGATGAGATCGAAGTTCTCGATCCGTACAGCGACTGGATCACTGTTCTGACCGAAGATGGTGAAGTAGGTTATATCATGGCGGATAAGGTGGCTGTACGCCGGTTCTATCCGATGGCCATGACTTTCGAAGAGTATGATCAGTGGTCACTTGTAAATGCTCCTTCCGAAGAAACCTCTGAGGAAGAAGAGCAGGTGGAAGAGGAAGAATATGTAGAGCCTGCTCCTCAGCGGACTTACACCAATACTCAGACTTATACTCCGCAGAATACTACTACGAATAATAATTACAACAATTATACTGCACCGCAGCAGACGGAAGCTCCGAGACAGACCGAAGCTCCTGTGCAGACGGAAGCTCCCGTTCAGACGGAGGCTCCCGTTCAGACGGAGGCACCCGCCCAGACGGAGGCACCC
>OMSN01000299.1 GCA_900313765.1 uncultured Eubacteriales bacterium | reverse complement strand
GTTGGTGGATCCCAGAACCTCAACCTCTGCACCTGCCGGAACGGATCCGATGCTTGCGCAGGTCTTGCTTGCGCCGCTGCGGAAATTCATATCCGTCTGAACGAACTGTCCTGCAAATGCTGCCGTAGATGCTGTAAGTGCTGTTGCTGCCATAACTGCGCCGATAACAAAGTTCTTAATGGATTTTCTCATGATTGATTCCCTCTCTTTATCTGAAAATGTGTAATATTATTTAATTTGTAAGTGCAGGTTTCTTGTGCCCTGCAGTTACATATACGAGGGGTCATGAGATTATCCACGCAGAAATATTTAATTTTTTCTCAGCCTTGTCCTAAGCCCCTGACAGGCTGCGGATCAGGAGGACAGCCGGGTCAGCACGGCGCCGATGCTTTCATGGAATACAAGGTCTGCCCTGCCTTCCATCTTTGTGGGACCTTTGTTGATGATCACAAGGTATTTCCCATGAAACAGATGCGCCATCTGTGCGGCCGATCCCACTGCAAGGGATGTCCCCCCGATGATCAGCATGTCAGCGTTGTTCATGAGAACAACTGCGTCATCATAAGCAGGGTGCGGAAGAAATTCACCGTAGAGTGTCACATCAGGGCGGATCATTTTCCCGCATCTGGGACAGAGCGGTACCGGATCCTGATTCTCAAAGATATAGTCCGGCCCGTACTGCGTCCTGCAGGAGACACAATAGCTTCTGAGTGCGCTCCCATGGATCTCATGCACTTTTCTGCTGCCCGCCTTCTGATGAAGACCATCTATATTCTGAGTGACGATCCCGGACAGCCTGTTATTCTCCTCCAGTCTGGCAAGGATCCTGTGGGCGGCATTGGGTTCGATCTTCCTGCAGTCCAGATTCTTCCTGAAATAAGAGAAGAACACTTCAGGTTTCCTGAACAGGCAGTCAGAACTCAGCAGATACTCCGGACGGTACCTGGAAAAACGCCTGTCCGTTTTCCTGTACAGCCCATCCTTGCTGCGGAAGTCCGGAATCCCGCTCTCTGTAGACACACCCGCTCCGCCAAGGAATGCAACATCCCCGGATTCTTCCAGCATCTCCCGGAATGCTTCTATCTTCTGCTCACCTGTGAGGGAATGAAAGTATTTTATTTTCTGTCTCTGATTCGCGAACTCTTTCATGCTGTTGCTCCAAGGCAGAATCAGTACCGGTTGTGTACCTTCTCGGCAAAGCACAGAACATCCCTGATATGGACAGCTGTTCCGTCATCAAGGATCGCTGTGCCGGTCATTCTTCCAAACACCTGATGCTGGTCTGAGACGATCACTTTGTAATCGAGACTGGCTGCGCGGTCAAGAACCGGCGTGAACTCCATCTCAAATCTTCCGTCAGAAGATGTGAACGTCCACGGATCCATATACCCACTCGCCGGAATGTGAAATGTCACATCATCCAGCTTATGCGCTTTGCCATTGTAAAATAAGATATTCTCGGACGCAGCCTTCGTATTGCCAAACCCATATCCGATGTTGAAGCCGAAACTGTTTCCATCCAGATCCGCATTGCCGGATCCCCAGTACCAGGTGTTGTCATAGGTCCAGACGCCTCTCCCCCAGTCAAGGGTACCGAAGTCCTTCTCCGGGTTGAACACATATTTCCTTCCGTCATACAATACATATCCGGAGGCTCTCATGCAGTTGATCTTCTGATTGTAATAGAATGCATGCTTCTCATCCCACGGTGTGGCAATCACCATCGAATCCATATCCGGCTGGCGAAGGGTTATATCGCATTTGAGCAGCTTCCCTTCATGGAAATTCCGGAAGATGCACTGGATCCGCCTGCTGCCCTCTCCGGCAGTAAAGCGCATATGAAGCCGCTTATCCCTGTATTCTGTTACACCCTGGGAAGAGTCCTGCGGAAGATTCAGTTTACCCATAGGGAACGCGTTCAGCACGGTTTCCGTATGTTCCCAGGGATGATCACCGAAGCACAGCAGGGAAACAGACTGAAGGCCGATGTAACCGTCATCTGAAATGGTAAAGGCTGCGCCGAATTCATCACCCAGAACAAGATAGTAATCCCATTCCTTGATGCGCCACTGTGGCGCTTTGATCATATCGCGGCGGTACTCCTGCACCATGCTGCGCGACCAGCCGGGTTCTCTCAGCTCCCCATTCTCATTGAGGAGCAGCTGTTTATCCGTCACTTCGTGATTTCTGCTCATTTGTCCTCCTCTTACAGTTCCATCCGCATGTAAACCAGCTCCTGATAACCTGTAAGCCGGGATCTGAAGCCTC
>OMSN01000259.1 GCA_900313765.1 uncultured Eubacteriales bacterium | reverse complement strand
AACATCGCTGCGTGCGCTCCTCCTCCGGATCCGCAGGTGGATACCAGGTAATCCGCGCATCCCGGAAGATTGCCCAGAAAGATGTTGTATTTGACAAAGCGGGCTGCCGCCTTCTGGTCTGCCAGGCAGCTGGGGGCGTCACCTGTGTAATATGTATCTCCGGACTCATCCTGCGCGGTGTCCTGCTTGCCGCGGTTGCCGCAGGCGATGTTGATGTAACCGTCCGCGGCATAGGTGGTTCCTGCAAGTGTATTGGTGGCGGAACCATATCCCGCTGCACCGGTATTCAGGATCAGCGGCGCCGTTGCCGCCGTGTAGATCTGGCCGTTGGTACTGGTCACCTGTGCCTCATAGTCGATCACAAGCATCCCGTGCACTGCTTCACTGTAATCCTGAGCCGTGACATCGGCGGTCCCGTCTCCATCTGTATCGATGCCTGTCACATAGGCACCGGGTATGCATACAGACACGCCCTGCTGATCCGGCAGTTCCGGATAGGCCACTGCAGATACGATGGACATGACCCATGCGTTGGCATCTTCCATGTAAGACCACGTCACCTCTTCATTGTTTGCCAGGTTCAGTGTCTCCTCGATATATGCCTGCTCTTCTGTGCCTGTGACGTCCGACTCATCCTGAGTTTCTGTCCCTGCCACTGTGTATTCGGCATTTTCCTCTCCGTAAACGGCTCCTGTACATGCCAGTGTACAGGCAAGCAGAAGGCCGAGTGCTTTTACATTCTTCATATCATTCTCCTTTTCTCTGAAAGCGTCCGGACTGTCCGGTTTTTTTATTCTGGCACCATCATAGAGGCCTGATTCGTCAAAAATGTGAACCGTACATTAGCTGAAGATTAATTTCATGCAATATACCTGCAGGGTATCGGGGAGCGGGACTACTGGATATTTCAATCTTTGCAGGATTCATTTTATGATGATTGGGGATTGGAAGGAGGTTGTTATGAAATATGTATTTGTCACCGGAGGTGTTGTGTCCGGGCTTGGGAAAGGAATTACGGCGGCGTCGCTTGGACGGCTCCTCAAGTCCAGAGGATACAGGGTCACCATGCAGAAGTTTGATCCTTATCTCAACATCGATCCCGGAACCATGAATCCGATCCAGCATGGAGAAGTGTTTGTTACCGATGACGGCACTGAGACAGACCTTGATCTGGGACATTATGAGCGGTTCATCGATGAAAATCTGGACTGCCACGCCAATGTCACCTCCGGAAAAGTCTATGAGGCTGTCCTTGCCAGGGAACGGCATGGAGACTACATCGGCGGCACCGTGCAGGTCATTCCCCATATCACCAATGAGATCAAGTCCCGGTTCTACGGCGCAGATGATCCTGAGAGCGACCAGATCGCGATCATTGAAGTCGGTGGTACGGTCGGTGACATTGAGAGTCAGCCATTTCTGGAAGCGATCCGGCAGTTCCAGTGGGAGGTGGGGCGTCAGAATGCGATCATGATCCATGTCACGCTGGTCCCCTATCTGAAAGTTTCCGGTGAACTGAAGACCAAGCCGACCCAGATGAGTGTCAAACGTCTCCAGGAGATCGGTATCCAGCCGGATATCCTGGTCTGCCGCACCGAGTACCCGCTCACTGAAGCAATCCGCAGCAAGATTGCCCTGTTCTGCAATGTTCCGGTGGAACATGTGCTTGAGAATCAGGATGCGGAACATCTCTACGAGATTCCTCTGATCATGGAGAAGGAGCATCTTGCGCAGAGTGTCCTGGAATGTCTGCAGCTTCCCTCCCCCGTGCCGGATCTATCCGAATGGGAACAGGTTGTACGTGTCCTGCGCCATCCGGAGAACAGTGTCCGGGTCGCACTGGTTGGGAAATATACGCAGCTTCACGATGCCTATCTGTCCGTGGCAGAAGCCCTGAAGCACGGCGGCATCGCCAACCACTGTCATGTAGATATTCTCTGGATCGAGTCAGAGGACCTGTCAGAAAAAACCGCCCCGCAGCTGCTGGCAGATGCGGACGCGATCATCGTTCCGGGAGGATTCGGCAGCCGCGGTATCGATGGAATTCGATATGCAGCCCGCTATGCAAGACACCACAGGATTCCATTCCTCGGAATCTGTCTGGGAATGCAGATGGCGATCGTGGATTTCGCCAGAGATATTCTGAAAATGAAAGATGCTGACAGTACGGAGTTTGAGCCTGCCACAAAGCACCCTGTCATCGACCTGATGCCGGACCAGAAAGATGTTACGGATCTTGGCGGCACCATGCGCCTCGGTGCATACCCCTGCGTCCTTAAGAACGGAACGCACTCTTACCACCTCTACAGGCAGGCTGTGATCTCGGAGCGCCACCGCCATCGCTGGGAAGTTAACAATGAATATCGCAGTGCACTCGAAGAAGCCGGCATGATCATCGCCGGAACCTCTCCGGACAACCGGATCGTGGAAATGATCGAGCTGAAGGATCATCCCTTCTTCATCGGCACGCAGGCCCATCCGGAACTGCGCTCCAGACCGAATCATGCCCATCCGCTTTTTGCGGGTTTGATTGAGGCCGCAATACGGTTCCGGAAGGCGGTCTGATGGTCTGATATTCTGTATCAAAACAAAGCAGCGAGTCTGAATTGTCTGTTTTGACGATTCAGACCCGCTGTTTATTTTTGACGATTCAGACCTGCTGTTTTCCTTATGACTTACAGATTACAGATACGCTCTACCGCTGCTTTTGTGTTTTCGTATGATCCAAAGGCGGTCAGACGGAAGAAGTGCTCTCCGGCCGGGCCGAAGCCGGAACCTGGAGTTCCCACAACGTT
>OMSN01000260.1 GCA_900313765.1 uncultured Eubacteriales bacterium | reverse complement strand
TGATACCGCCCAGAATCAAAGCTTTGCCGGTCAGTTTTGTTCCGACTTTTTTCCCGATCAGCAGACCGCCCATGCAGATGACATATGTCACAAGGGCGATCAGAAGACATGCCGTAAAGGCCATAGCCGCATTGTATTCCGAGACCGTAAACCCCACAGACAGGGCGTCTATGGATGTGGCGACTGCCTGAAGAAGAAGCGTAACGGGAGAAAGCACCACATGCTCCTCACTCTGTGTTCCCCGTATCCCCTCCAGCAGCATCTTGCCCCCGATAAAGAGCAGAAGCACCAGAGCGATCCAGGGAATGAACCGTCTGAACGCCTCAAAATACTCTGCGATCCTGCGCACACAGAACCAGCCGATCATGGGCATCATGAACTGGAACCACGCATAGGTGCCTGCGATCAGGCTCATCCGTCCCGCCTTCATCCGCGGCTCATTCAGCGCATTGACGCAGGATACGGAGAACGCATCCATGGCAAGGCCGGCACCGAGCAGGATACTGTTTGCAATAAATCTCAGATTCATAGCGGTTCTACCACCTCACGGTAAACCTTGCGGAAGAAGATGATCGAGAGCGCACATGACACGATCTCGGAGATCAGGAAACACCACCACACCTGGTTGACATCTCCTGTCACCCTCGCAAGGATCCACGCCACCGGAATCAGTACGATCAGCTGACGCGCCAGGGAGATGATCATGGAGTAATAACTCCTGGAAAACGCCTGGAAGACTGAACCCAGTGTGATTCCGATCGCTGCGAGCGGGAAATGGAACGCCACGGTCCGAAGTGCCCTCACACCCATTTCCTGCATATTGTCAGAAGCATTGAACAGCGAGAGCAGTGCCTCCGGGAACAGCAGGAAGATCAGCATGCCGATGAACATGATGGTGAACACCAGCACAAAGGAGAACTTCAGAGCTTCCCTAATACGGTCCTTCTTCCTTGCTCCGTAATTGTAGGCAAGAACAGGGATCAGTCCGTTGTTCAGTCCGAAGACCGGCATGAAGAAGAAACTCTGCAGTTTGAAATAAACACCGTACACCGCGGTCGCGGTGGAGGAGAATCCGGTCAGGATCCGGTTCATCAGATAGCTCATGACCGAACCGATGGAGATCATCAGGATGGACGGCACGCCGACAAAATAGATCCTCTTGATGGTCTCTGCCTCCGGGTGCAGGATCTTCTGGAAACTGAGATGGATCTCCTTATTCTTCTTCAGGTTCAGGATCAGGCCCAGCGTGGCGCCGATCATCTGGCCAAGCACGGTTGCGTACGCCGCACCGGCTACTCCAAGCTTCGGGAATCCGAAATATCCGAAGATCAGGATCGGGTCGAAGATGATGTTGAAGATCGCGCCGGTCAGCTGGGATACCATGGAATAGATGGTCAGCCCGGTCGACTGGAGCAGTCTCTCAAAGGTCATCTGGAACAGCATTCCGAAGGACAGGCACAGAACGATACGCAGATAGGTCTCTCCATATGCGGCGATCTGCGGATCCGATGTCTGGGTTCCGAAGAAGGGTCCCATACCGAAGATCCCGATCAGCAGGAAGACCAGATAAGAGAAAAAGATCAGGAGCAGGCCTGTGTTTGCTGCTGCGTCTGATTTCTCAAACTTACGCTCTCCCAGGGATTTGGACAGCATGGCATTGATACCGACACCGGTACCTGAACCAACCGCGACCATCATCGTCTGGAGCGGAAATGCCAGAGTAACTGCTGTCAGTGCCTGTTCATTGATCTGCGAGACAAATATGCTGTCCACAATGTTGTACAGAGCCTGTACCAGCATGGAGAGCATCATGGGAAGTGACATGGTGATGATCAGTCTCTTCACCGGCATGACTCCCATCTTGTTTTCTTTCATCTGCGTCTGACTCACTGTATGCCTCCTTCGCGATCATTATCCCGCCTATTCTGCCTTATCTCTGTGTGAAATGCAATACACAATTCCAGTCTGGCACTGTCTTTCAGCAATATCTTTCACCGATATCCCTCTGCCAGGACCGCTTCCCCCCTCTCCAGGGTAGAAGGCATATCCAGGATGCGCTGATTCGCGGAACCGCGAAACTGCAGCATAAGATTCTTCTGCTCCAGGATGAACGGGCCGTCCACAAGAACATCCAAGTCTGCCAGGATCCTGTCTGTTGCATCCGTATGTTTCCGGCCTCCCGGCACCAGATCCCGCTCATACACATATCCTGTATACGCCCAGATCGTCCTGCTGCGTCCGTACCGCTCCCGGATCTTCTCAAGCAGGCCAAGGAGAGCCTCCTGATTCTCCTCCTCAAAGGGATCTCCTCCCAGCAGCGTCAGCCCCGCGACATACTCCGGCTCCAGAGAATCCAGGATATACCGCCTGGTCTCTTCGTCAAACGCCTGTCCATAGGCAAAGTTCCAGGTCTCAGGCTGAAAGCAGCCCTCACAGTGGTTCCGGCAGCCGGATACAAACAGCGTTGTTCTGCAGCCGGGGCCGTTTGCGATATCATATTCCTTGATCACTGAATAATTCATATCCGTATCTTCCCTGATTTTGCCAAGAAGGCTGCCGCATGACGCAGCAGCCTTCCATCTATATAAATATCCCCTTGTTACCTGATATGTTCCTGACGAGCGAAAATGGGAGCGTCACAGGTGCATGACGCGGTCTCTGATCTCCTGCGTGCGTCCCTGATTCCAGAACTGAGTCCCGATATAACCGCAGGTCCTTCTCGCAACGCTCATCTTGGTCTGGTCCCTGTTACCGCAGTTCGGGCATTCCCA
>OMSN01000261.1 GCA_900313765.1 uncultured Eubacteriales bacterium | reverse complement strand
ATGACGGAGATAACTTCGTCTGCAACGGGTCCCTGTTCATCACAGATACCACCATCAAGTGCGACAACATCTACGGTCATGGAGGCGAGACGCTGGAATATGGTATCGTCAATTCCTGCAACGTCGTTCTGATGACGGTAGGCATGGAGATGGGGATCACGAACTTCATTAATTACCAGCAGGCATTCGGCTTTGGAAGTCCCACCGGCATTGATCTGCCAAATGAGAACTCGGGCGTTGTGTACAACCGTGACACCATGCACGAGGTCGAGCTTGCAACCTGTACATTCGGACAGGGCTTCACGATCAATATGATCCAGGAGGCATCTGCCTTCTCAGCGGTTGTCAACGGAGGTTATTATTACCAGCCTCATGTGGTCGGCCAGATCCTCAGCGCGGACGGTACTTCCGTGGAGACCATCGAGCCTTTGCTGCTCAGGCAGCCGGTCTCGACTTCCGTATCCAAGCTTCTGCGCAGATATCTGAAAACCGCGGTCAAGGAAGGTACCGGACGCAAGTCTCAGGTGCCGGGTTATCTGACCGGAGGCAAGACCGGAACCGCTGAGAAGATCGATCCTTCTGACGGTACCAGATGGAAGGGACATTATGTAGTCTCCTTCATCGGCGCATGTCCGATTGATGACCCGCAGGTTGTCATGTACGTGGTCATCGATGAACCGAATGTGGCTGAGCAGGCAGACTCCAGTTATCCGCAGGTTCTGTTCCGTCAGATTGCGACGGAACTGTTCCCGTACATGGGACTGTATCCGACCGAGCCGGTGACGGATGAACTGCTCCAGTTTCTGGGCATTTCCAAGGATGAAACGGTGGAGAGCAATGTCAAGAGTGCATATTTCCAGTGCTTTGATTCTTCCGGCAATCTGTACAACAACGCCTATGTCCAGGAAGACGGTACTGTCATGGATTCTTCCGGCAATCCCATACCCGGCTGCACGGCAGATCTGACAGCCGGCATCGTCACTGACGGCTACGGAAACCAGATCGAAGTGGATACAACGATCTTCTTCGATACTTCGACACAGGTCGCAGAGAATCCGGACATCGCGGCGCCTCCCTCAGAAGTGGAGGGCGGTGAAGCGGACACGGTCTGGGAAGGGGCACAGGCTGATGAGGACGAAGAGACAGCCTGATCACATTTATGGAGGTTTGCATGTCCATTTCAACTGATACGATTCTTGCAGCGCTTATCGCATTTGCACTGACAGCGGTGATCTGTCCGTTCCTGATCCCGTTCCTGATCCGGCTTAAGGTCGGACAGACAGAGAGAAAGGAAGGCGTCCAGGCGCATCTGAAAAAAGCGGGTACTCCCACCATGGGCGGGATCGCGATCCTGATCGCGGTGCTGGTCACGACACTGATCTTTGCTCCGCGTTATCCGAGGATCCTCCCGGTCCTGTTCCTGACACTGGGATTCGGTATCATCGGTTTTGTGGATGACTATCTGAAGGTTGTCCTGAGAAGATCGGACGGCCTGATGCCAAAACAGAAGATGGCCGGCCAGATCGTGGTCACTGCGATCTTCCTGCTCTATGTATGGCTCAGGGAGCCGTCCTGCCTGGACTGGAGGATCCCGTTTACCGGAGGCATGGAAGTCGGAGGAATGGTATTCCGGATCTTCGCGACCGTCATCGCATTCGTTGCCATCATCGGCACGGTGAACGGTGTGAACTTTACTGACGGACTGGACGGCCTTGCCTCCAGCGTCACATCGGCGGTCGCTGTATTCTTCTGTTTTGCATCCATGGCTCTGTCGGGTCAGATCGAGCCGGTATGCGCTGCTGTGTTTGGCGCGCTGCTGGGCTTCCTTCTGTTCAATGTACATCCCGCGAAGGTGTTCATGGGCGATACCGGTTCCCTTGCGCTGGGAGGATTTGTGGCAGGCGCTGCCTACTCTCTGAAGATGCCGGTCTATATCGTCATCGTAGGCCTGATCTATCTGGTAGAAGTTCTCTCTGTCATGATCCAGGTGACGTATTTTAAGAAAACGGGCGGCAAACGCATCTTCCGCATGGCTCCGATCCATCATCACTTTGAACTGGGCGGATGGTCCGAGACCCGCGTGGTGGCTGTGTTTACGATCATAACCATATTGTTGTGCCTTGTAGCGTTTATCCGGTTCTGAGAACTGGGATGGAGTGAAGTATGGACCTGAAAGGAAAACAGGTGCTGGTGTTCGGCGCAGGAAGAAGCGGCGTGGGTGCAGCCACCCTGCTGCTTGAGAGAGGCGCCTGGCCGGTGCTGTATGACGGAAATGAAAAACTGACGCAGGAGAAAGTGCGGGAACAGTTCCCGGACGGCGGCAAAGACGTCCGCATCGTGATCGGGGAACTCACGGATGAACTGATCGCATCCAGTGACCTGTGCGTGATCAGCCCCGGTGTCCCCACGGACATCCCGCCGGTCTGCCGGATCCGCGAAGCAGGTGTGAAGATCTGGGGCGAGGTGGAACTTGCCTGGCAGTGTTCAAAGGGGCAGGTTCTGGCTGTGACCGGAACCAACGGGAAAACGACTACGGTGACCCTGCTAGGAGATCTGATGAAGAAGTTCATCGGTGAGAAGAACACGCATGTGGTTGGAAATATCGGTTATCCCTATACGAAAGCTGCGTCTGAGACCAATGAGGAATCCATCTGTGTGGCAGAGGTCAGCTCTTTCCAGCTGGAGACGATAGAATCCTTTCATCCCCATGTATCCGTGATCACGAATATAACTCCGGATCATCTGAACCGCCACCACACCATGGAAG
>OMSN01000265.1 GCA_900313765.1 uncultured Eubacteriales bacterium | reverse complement strand
CACCTTCTCCGTTTGCCAGAGCCGGCTTGAGGGTAGCATCATAGTCATCGATCGCGACCTGTTTCCAGGTAATGTTAATGTCGGGGTATTCTTTGTTGAATTCAGCAATGAATTCTTCATTGACCGGAGAGCCGGGCGTCCAGCCCCACCAGACAAGGTCAGCAGACTCTTCCGCCACAGCGGCGAAGGAGAAAGCAGTTGTTGCTGCCAGTGTAAGTGCAAGCAGCGCAGCGATTGACTTTTTCATAGTTACCTCCTTGTGAATGTGGTGTTACTTAGTGATACTTTGTATGTATGCAATACTGTTCAGATAAGCTTTATCTGAATCAAGATGCTCAATGATAAAGGGCATGCTGCTGTCGTACTGCTCCGCGCGGCGGATCAGATGTCTGAGGTTCACACCGCCGTCCTGCGGCGCAGTCTCAGTCAGATGCAGAGTGTAGTCTTCCTCCAGACGCACATTTTTCAGATGACAGCTCTTCACATATTTCCCAAGCTTCTCAAAACACTCGTCTGCAAACTCCTCGTTACGGTAATATCTCTTTGCAGAAGTGATCCAGTTGAAGAGATCCAGGTGGACTGCAAAACGGTCTCTGTCCACTTCCTCCAGCATTCTGAGATACTCATCCGGTCCCGTGGGATACATCCAGGGCATTGATTCGATGGTAAAATACGTATGTTTCGGCCGGACTGCGTCGATGATCCCGCGGATCATTGTGATGCCTTGTTTCCAGGTCTCCGGTGCAAAGTTCTCTTTGCACGGGCCGTCCCAGCGCATACTTTTGGAGCCCAGAATATTGACGCAGCAGCAGGCGCCCAGGCGGTCCGCCAGCTCCAGCTGACCGATGGCAAAGCGAATAGCGGATTCCCTCTCATCGGGGTCGGGGGACATCGGATTACGCCAGATACCGACCTCCGCGATCTTCAGTCCGCAGCGTGCAGCTTCCTGTGCGTATTCATCGATCAGGGCAGGATCCGATTCACAGTTGAGCGGGAAGTTGATCACCTCCAGCCCCAGTTCTTTATGCCGCTGTGCCCACTCGGCCGCAGACCCATGGTCCAGCGGCGAAGAAACTCCAAGCCTCATAACACTTCACTCCTGATGTTGAACAGGTGTCTGTCACCCGTTTAAAGTCTCCTGCAGATCAGTTGTTGTAGCTCTCAAGCAGTTCGACGATGCATTTGAGTTCCGGTGCATCGAGATAGTTGTACTCACCGCTTCCGTCGCCGTAGGTTCCGTGCTGGACCAGCTTCAGTCCGGCTGCTTCTGCACTGGCGACCATCGCCTTGGAATCTTTGATCTGGAAAGCGACATGGTGGATTCCCTCGCCGTGCTCATCCAGATAGTTTCTCCAGGTAGAGGGTTTCTCATTCGGCTGGATCAGCTCAAGCTGAAGGTTCGGGCCGACATCGAAGAATGCCATCCAGCAGTATGCTTCCGGTGCAGGTTCTCCCTGGAAGGTAGTCTGTGTGACTGCATAGTCACCGATGGGCTGTGTCGGGGGTACTTCGACGCCCAGGAAGGCTGCCCATTTTTTCTTGGTTTCCTCTACGTCTTTGACGATGAATCCAACCTGTGCCAGCATATGAGTTCCTAATACTCCTGCCATTGTTCTGATTCTCCTTTCGGTGTAGATATGTATCATTAACTTGTTTCAAAGTTGTACAAACTCAGCCCGGATGCCCGGGGACCCTCAGCAGAAACGGTCTGCCTGTACTCCCGGCGGGATGGGATCCGGTCTCTCGCAGGTTGTCTCCATTCTGCGGAACCCTCCCTCTGCCGCCGAAGCGCGGACTGCTTCGATCACTTCGGTGATATGAAGGATCAGATCCCGGCCAGTCCGGTTCTTTCTCCCGGTGTCGATCGCATCCGCCAGATCCAGGACGCCGAGTCCTCTGGAATAATCCTTGACCCGGGCGTACAATTCCGGCAGTTCATAGAACCTCTCCCTGCGAGCTTCTGCCTCCGGTGTCTGCTGATAGACGGTTCCCGTGTACTGCTCCTTCCGGTAAACTCTTGGGGTGCCGCCGCCGAAGTTGGGATCCGGATAGGAGAGAGTTCCGTCACATCCGCTGATCTCCAGCGCAGGGAGATCCGACCGGTAGATATCGAAACTCATGTTCATACTGACGATCACACCGCTCCTGAGCCGGAGTATGGATGAAAAGTGTGTAGGAATCCTGTTCTCGATCGTGGACCCCGCCCTGGGTCCGGTATATACATGCCGGACCGGGGATGGGGACGCACTGAAGGAAGCAACACTTTCAACAGGTCCAAGGAGTGAAATAATTGCCGACAGATAGTAGGGAGCCATATCGAACATGGGCCCTGCATGGTCGGTGTAATAGGGAAATGGATTCGGGTGCCAGGTCTCGACCCCGAAATTCGTCATATTGGCCGCTGCAAAGAATGGCTTTCCGATAATGCCTGCATCCAGATAGAAGCGCATGCTCTGAAGACCGGAGGAAAGAAATGTATCCGGTGCACATCCGACCATGACACCTTTCTCCTGTGCGAGATCCAGAACCTCCCTGGCCTCCTTCAGAGTCGGCGCAAACGGTTTCTCACAGAACAGGTGTCTTCCCGCTTCTATGACCCTGCGGTTAACCTCCGGATGGAACTGGGGCGGAGTCAGGTTCACAATGATATCCAGACTGTCATCAGAAAGCAGTTCATCGGGAGTGCAGAAGACAGGGATTCCATATTTTTC
>OMSN01000269.1 GCA_900313765.1 uncultured Eubacteriales bacterium | reverse complement strand
CTGAAAGTCAATACAGACAAATGTGTAGGCTGCAAGTCCTGCATGAAGATCGGATGTCCTGCCATCTCGATGAAGAATGGCAAGGCGAGAGTGGATGCCACTCTGTGCGTAGGATGCGGTGTCTGCACCCAGATGTGCAGAGTCGGGGCGTTTGAGTCGACCGGAAAGGAGGAAGCATAATGGATACGAAGCATATCATGATCGTCGGTGTCGGCGGACAAGGCTCCCTCCTTGCCAGTAAGCTGCTGGGCTACCTGCTTCTGAATGAGGGTTATGACGTCAAGGTCAGTGAAGTTCACGGAATGTCCCAGAGAGGCGGCAGCGTTGTCACCTATGTGCGCTACGGTGAGAGGGTCGCGTCTCCTGTCATCGATGAAGGAGAGGCAGACTATATTGTGTCCTTCGAACTGCTTGAAGCGGCCAGATGGCTTCCGTTCCTGAAACCGGACGGCCAGATCGTAACCAACATACAGCAGATCGATCCCATGCCGGTCGTGACAGGCGCCATGGAATACCCGGAAGACCTCGTACAGAAGATGCGTGATGCCGGAGCAAAGGTGGATGCGATGGACTGCGTTGCGCTGGCGCAGGAGGCCGGGACGGTCAAGGCGGTCAACCTGGTTCTTCTGGGAAGGCTGTCCCACTATTTTGATTTCCCGGATGAAGTCTGGCAGAATGCCATCGAAGCATGCGTGCCGCAGAAATTCCTGGAGATCAACCGCAAGGCGTTTGAACTTGGCAAGAAGGCATAATAAGTGCAACACCTCTGCAGCCTGACAGGCGCAGAGTAAGTATCATACGACAGGGGCTGCCCTGGAGGAAAGGAAACACAATGGAGAGATATTTTCAGAAAGAAATGGAGTGTGCCGACCGGGAGACGATGCGTTCGATCCAGAACGAGAAGTTCCTGAAGCAGGTGAAGCATGTATGGGACAATGTTCCATACTACAGAGAGAAGATGGAAAAGAAGGGCGTTACGCTGGATGATATCAAGTCGATCGACGATATCAGCAAGCTTCCGTTCCTCTCCAAGGCAGATCTTCGCGACGCATATCCCTACGGACTGCTCGGGACACCGCTCAAGGACTGCGTCCGTATTCATTCCACCTCCGGAACCACCGGAAAACGTGTCGTGGCATTCTATACACAGAATGACGTCGACATGTGGGAAGAATGCTGTGCAAGAGCGATCACTGCAGCAGGCGGAACAGACGAAGACGTCTGCCAGGTCTCTTACGGCTACGGGCTCTTCACCGGCGGTGCCGGACTGCACGGCGGCTCCCATAAGGTAGGCTGCCTCACCATTCCGACCTCCTCCGGCAACACGGACCGCCAGATCATGTTCCTCAATGACCTGCAGGCAACCATCCTGTGCTGCACTCCGTCTTACGCCGCCTATCTGGGCGAGCGGATGAAAGAGATGGGGCTGGGGCCGGATGACATCCCGCTCAAAGCCGGTATCTTCGGCGCGGAAGCATGGTCGGAGGAAATGAGGCAGGATATCCAGAATACCATGGGAATCAAAGCCTATGATATCTACGGACTGACGGAACTGTCCGGTCCCGGTGTTTCCTTTGAATGCTCTGCACAGAGCGGCATGCATATCAATGAAGATCATTTCTACGCAGAGATCATCGATCCGGATACCGAAGAAGTCCTGCCGATTGGCAGCGAAGGCGAGCTTGTATTCACTTCGCTGGATAAGGAAGCATTCCCGCTTCTGAGATACCGAACCAGGGATATCTGCTGCCTGTCCAGAGAGAAATGTTCCTGCGGCCGCACTCTCGTAAAGATGATGAAGCCCAAGGGACGCTCTGACGATATGCTGATCATCCGCGGAGTCAATGTCTTCCCGTCTCAGATCGAGGCAGTCCTGCTCAACCAGGGCTATGCGGCGAACTACCAGATCATAGTAGACCGGGTGAACAATACCGATACGCTGGATGTGCATGTGGAGATGACACCGGAGATGTTCACAGATAACCTCGGTGAGATTGACAGACGCCAGAAGGCTCTTGTGGACGGCATGAAGTCTATGCTCGGGATCAAGGCGAAGGTGACCCTGGTGGCGCCTAAGTCCATCACCCGTTCCGAAGGCAAGGCAGTCCGCGTCATTGATAACCGGAAGATCTGAACCCTGCAGCACAGGATGGCAGGGCCAACATATTATACAGAATCAGGAGGATATATCCATGGCGATCAAACAGATATCCGTATTTCTGGAAAATAAGCCGGGCATGCTGGACGCGATGACTGCGGTCCTGGCGGATGCAGGGATCTCGCTGCGCGCATTGTCCCTGGCAGAGACGAAAGACTTCGGCATCGTCCGCATGATCGTAACTGATGTGTATCAGACAGCGACCGTTCTGAAGGATAATGAATACATCTTCAGCATGACGCCTGTGGTGGCAGTCATGATCCCGGACGTAGTGGGCGGGCTCAACAAAGTGCTCAATGCGCTCACCGCAGCAAAGGTCAATCTGGAGTACATGTACTCCACACTGACAGGAAAGCAGAGCGGCAATGCCTACATGATCCTGCGCGTGGAAGACTTGCCGAAGGCAGAAGAAGCCCTCAGGGCGGCAGGATTCAAACTGGCAGATCAGGACTCCATGTCTGAACTGGCTTGATCCGGCTGCGAGATCG
>OMSN01000271.1 GCA_900313765.1 uncultured Eubacteriales bacterium | reverse complement strand
CATCCGGAGTCGGGATCACGCAGCTCACATGCGGCCGGAAATTGCGCTCCGCTACAGAGCCGATCCCCTGATGGAATACACCGTCCATCACAGACCCCAGACGTCCGTCCTTATGCGTGTGCACTACGGTCACCTTCCCGTCGTGATAGCCGCCTACAAAGAGGAACTTGCCGGAGACGTCCGTAGACAGATAGCAGCCTCTCATGCCGTCAATGTTGACCTTATTGATGGGCGTGAGCCCTCCGTCCGGCTCGATCTTCAGCACTTCCACTCCCTCGTCAGCGATGGAATACAGGAACTTGCCGCTCCTGGACTTCGTGACATAGGAGGAATTGTGAACCGGTACCACATTGCGCTCGGTCAGTGTACGGTTCTTCGTATCGATATCATAGATATGGATCCCTATACTGCTGCCGTGGGTGTAAGTCCCGATATATGCGACATATTTTTTCTCATCCATAGCAATTCCTCTCCATCCTGCATCCGCAGGACGTGTGCCATCTCTTTACGGTTCTCATCCGCCGTCGTTTCTGTTACAATACCTGCATGACACGTACGATCATCTATCGAATTGAACAGGACGAATGGACAGCAGGCCGCAGGTCTACCGCCGGCGAATATCTTCGCAGGCGCGGATTCTCGCGTCATCTTCTGACCTACCTACGCCACCATGATAACACGCTTCTTCTGAACGGAGAAGCCATTTTTACCAACCATTTCATTTATCCGGGAGATACGCTCACTGTGATCTTCACAGATGAGATCCCTTCTGTGACGGTAGTCCCCACCCCCATGGAACTGGATATCGTGTACGAGGACGAAGACATTACGGTCATCAACAAGCCTCCCTTCCTCCCGATCCAGCCATCCCTTGGCCATTACGAGCATACGCTGGGGAACGGCGTCGTCGCCTACTACCAGGCACAGAATATCCCCTTTGTCTACCGGTGTGTCAACCGGCTGGACCGCAATACCAGCGGTCTGGTGATCGTCGCCAAGAACATGGCCAGCTCCGCGATCCTCTATGATGAGATGAAAGAGCGCCGGATCCACCGGACTTATCTCACCGTCGTTCACGGGGAGCCGGACACCCCGGATGGGGTGATCGATCTTCCGATCGCCAGAAAGACACCGTCCCTGATGGAACGCTGCGTGGACTTTGAAAATGGGCAGCGCGCGGTTACTCATTTCCATACCATCTCCAGGCAGAGCGCAAATGACACCACTGCCCTGTCCGTCACACTCGAAACGGGAAGGACTCACCAGATCCGAGTCCACATGTCCTATATCGGGCATCCGGTTGTGGGGGACTCTCTCTACGGGATGGAGTCAGATCTCATAAGTCGGCAGGCGCTGCATTCCTGGAAACTGGAATTCATGCACCCGATCACCCGGCAGGATCTCTCCTTCGAAGCTCCGCTGCCGGAGGATATCCGGTCTCTTCTCTAAGGAGGATATCCGGTCTAATTATAGATCTTCTTCAGATACTCAACCCTGGATGCCATATTGCGCATCAGAAGATCCAGGACAGCTGCGGCTGTCATGGCTTCCACGACCACCACTGCACGCGGAACGATTACCGGGTCATGGCGTCCTGTGATCTCCAGATTGTGCACTTTCCCGTCTTTTCCCAGCGCCATCTGCAGCTGTGAGATGGAGGGTGTCGGCTTGAAAGAGACGCGGATCAGAATGGTGCTGCCGTCACTGATTCCTCCGAGGATTCCTCCTGCATGGTTCGAGGCTTTCTCCGGCCCCTCTTCACTCTCCATATACTGGTCATTATTCTTCGATCCTGTGGACATCGCCGCAAACAGTCCATCTCCGATCTCTACGCCTTTTACTGCCCCGATAGAGAACAGCGCCTGTGACAGGAGTGCGTCCAGCTTGTCAAAAACAGGTTCTCCGATCCCAGCCGGAACGCCTCTGACCCTGCAGTGGACTGTCCCGCCGGCGGAATCACCCTGTGCCATGCATTCCTCCAGATACTCCCGGGCGCTCTTTTCAGCTTCCGCATCCGGCATGCAGAGCTCACTGCTCTTCAGGTATTCTCTGTCATAGGCTGCCGGATCACAGACCACCGGCCCGATCGAAGCCGTATAGGCACTTACCGTGATCCCCAGCTCTTCCAGCACCTTGGCCGCTATGGCGCCTGCCGCGACCCTTGCGGCAGTCTCCCGGCCGGATGAGCGTCCGCCGCCACGGTGATCCCGGATGCCGTATTTTGCATCGAATCCAAGGTCAGCATGGCCGGGCCGGTAAACATCCTTCAGATTACTGTAATCCTTCGAATGCTGGTCCGCGTTCCGGATGATCAGGGAGATCGGCGTCCCGGTTGTCTTTCCTTCAAACACGCCGGACCATATCTCCACCTCATCTGACTCGGATCGCTTTGTCGCATAGCGGCTCCGGCCCGGTTTTCTGCGGTCCAGCCAGACCTGTATGTCCTCCTCACACAGAGGTATTCCTGCCGGGCAGCCGTCCACGGTGACTCCCAGGCCCTTTCCATGGCTCTCCCCCCAGGTTGTTATGCGGAACAGGGTTCCGAAAGATGATCCTGCCATCGTACATTTCCTTCCTAATTCACTGCCGGTACATACTCACTGCCGGTACACAGTCTGTGCATCCTCTCCAGTTTATCGGATATCCCATCCTTTGTCACTTACCGATTCTACAGAAGAAGGACCGGCGTCTGCCGGCCCTTCCCATTTTCTCCCATTCAGACTGTGTTCTCTAAGCTCTGAAGACGGGAATCTGTCTCAGTTATTCTTATTCAGCCTCTGTCTCGGCAGCTTCCTCAACCTCGTACGGAACAACAGCGCCGTTCCATTTCTCCTCGATGAATGCCTTGACTTCATCACTCTTGAGGACTTCTACCAGTGCCTGGATCTTCGGCTCATTCTCATTGCCTTCTGCAACCGCGATGACATTGACATACTGCTGGATCGCGTCAGAATCAGCTGCCTCGACTGCCAGTGCATCGGTTCCTGCGTTGAGACCTGCCTCCAGTGCGTAGTTACCGTTCAGGACAACATAGGATACTTCGTCAATATGACGTGCTACAGAAGCAGCCTCGAAGGGCTCGATCTCAAGGTTGTAGGGATTCTCCGTGATATCTTCCGGAGTCGCGGTGATGCCTGCTTCCGGATCCAGTGTGATCCATCCCTGCGCTGCGAGCAGGAGAAGTGCTCTTGCTTCATTCGTGGTATCATTCGGAACACCAACGGTATCTCCGTCTGCGACCTCATCCAGGGAAGCCTTCTTGCCTGCATAGATGCCGAACGGCTCATAGTGGATCTCGCCGGCGTTGACCAGTTTGGTTCCCTTCTCCTCGTTGAACGCATTCAGATAATTGATATGCTGGAAATAGTTCGCATCCAGTTCACCGGAATCAACAACATTGTTCGGAACAACGTAGTCTTCAAATACCTGAATGTCCAGGTCATACCCCTTCTCTTCCAGCAGCGGCTTGGCAAATTCCAGGATCTCCGCATGCGGTGCCGGGGTAGCAGCGACGCTGATGGTCTCAAGTTCATCTGCGAAAGCGCACATCGGCAGCGTACCTAAAACGGTTGCACCTGCCAGGACTGCTGCTAAGATCTGCTTTTTCATAATACACTCCTCCTCATGGATAGTTATTTCCGGTCCTGTTTATGATGAGACGGACCTGATTGATTGCTGATGCAAGGATCATACCACAGTCTGTTCAAAATTCATAGTACAGGAAAATTAGAGCCTGCTATAGGTTTTATCTATAGCAGGCTCTTCTTATCATTTTCTGTGATCCAGCACACTCGCAAGTTTCATTCCGATCATCTGGAAGATCTGGAACAGAATGACCAGCAGTGCGACCGTGATCAGCATGATATCCGTCTTCCAGCGGTA
>OMSN01000273.1 GCA_900313765.1 uncultured Eubacteriales bacterium | reverse complement strand
TGTACAAGTGCAGGGTAATGGAAACCGGTATTCCCTATCAGTATCAGGACAGGAATCTGACGATCACGGCGCTGATGAAGATCCGACTGCAGAAACGCTACGCCCCGGACCGGTTCACGTTTGATGTGCTGAAAGCCGAATACGGAATCTATGCCGTCCGCGGACCGCGGGGGATCCCGGGTTCTTTGAGTGATGCTTTAAACAGTTCAGAAAGGTAAGATGCAGGTACCGGACAGTGATCATACGGATAGAGGACGATTTCGATCTGGATAGAATTGCTGACAGCGGGCAGTGCTTTCGCTGGACCAGGCAGGAAACACGCAGCGGTGGCTGCACATACCGCATCCTTGCCGGAGGGGACTGCCTGTACATAACGGACCTGGGTGATCAACGCTATGAACTGGACTGTACCAGGGAGCAGTACAGCCGCATCTGGCAGGAGTATCTGGATCTGCGGGAAGATTACCGCAGTATTCGAAGCAGAATCGATCCCGGCCAGGATCCGTTTCTGTGGGCGGCTTCGGAGCATGAAAAAGGGATCCGCATCCTGAGGCAGGATCCCTGGGAGATGCTGATCACATTTATCATTTCCCAGAATCGGAACATTCCGGCGATCCGGCGATCCGTGGAACTGCTCTCGGAGGCGTGCGGCGACAGGCGGCTGGATTCAAAAGGCCTGGAATACTATGCATTTCCACAGCCGGCAGCCGTACTGGAGCTGTCACAGGAGGACCTGTCGGACTGCAGGCTGGGATATCGCTGCAGATATGTGCACGCTGCCGCGCAGGCCGTTGCTGAAGGTAAGATCGATCTGGAACTGCTGCGGCAGGCGGATGAGGAAACAGCGATGAAGGCACTGACCGGTCTGCTGGGCGTCGGCATAAAGGTGGCAAGCTGTGTATCTCTGTTTGGACTTCATCATATGGATTCGTTTCCGGTGGATGTGTGGATGAAGCGCATTCTGGCGGAGCAGTATCCGGGCGGGTATCCCCGGGAACAGTATTCACCGTATAACGGGGTCTGTCAGCAGTACATGTTTGCGTATTACCGGCACTTTCATGCCGGGGAGAAGTGAAGAAGAGAGGGTGGAAGATTGGCAGATACAGAATGGACCCGGACAAGAGACCGGCTGGTGGAGGCGATGGTCAGACTCGGTTTTCGGGAGGATCTGGGCGAGGCGGTTGCAAAGAATCTCGGAAGCCCGAAGGCGATGGAGCGGATGATCTCTTATCTGGTCAATGTGAAGCCGAGGACGGAAGAGCTGCTGATCGATGAGATGCTTGCGATCTGCAGTGAGATTGAGGCGTGGAAAGAGAAGAAAGCCAGCCAGGAAGCGAATGCGAGGTACAATGAGATGCTCCTTCGTGGTCTGGATGAATGACAGAGGGTCAGAGCAGGGAGGCATGTCATGGCGCTGTATGCGATAGGAGATCTTCATCTGCATTACCAGTCGGTGCTGAAGGCGCCGGCTCAGCTTCGTGACCGCGTCTGGAAGAACCATGAAGAGAAGTTCCGGAAGAACTGTGCGAAGCTGATCACCGGAGAGGACACTCTGGTACTGGTGGGAGACCACAGCTGGGGTAAGAACCTTGCGCAGTGTGAGCAGGATCTGGAATATATCTGTGAACTGCCCGGCAGGAAGATCCTGACGAGAGGCAACCATGACATGTTCTGGGATGTAAAGAAGACCGGGCTGCTGAATGAAATGTACCAGCCGCGGCTTTCATTTCTGCAGGACTGCTACGAGTGCTGGCAGGATTATGCGCTTGTGGGAACGAAGGGATTCACTTTTGAAGGACCCTTCTATCTGGATCACCGCGGAAGGATCACAGGATGGGATGAAGAGGCACTGGCTCACTCCCGGAAGCTGGTCGAGAGGGAGCTGCAGCGTCTTCGCAGGTCTTTTGAACTGGCGAAGGCAGACGGCTACAGGAAATACATCATGTTTCTGCATTATCCTCCGACTAATATCCTGGAGGAGAGAAGCGGGTTTACAGATATGGCGGAAGAGTATGGGGCGCAGCAGGTGATCTACGCACACTGCCATGGAGAGAGCCGTTTCCATGACAGTATCCAGGGAATGTACCGGGGAAGAGAATATCACCTGGTCTCCGGAGATTTCCTTCGGTGGAAGCCGCTGAGAATAGCGGAATGAGCAGATGCAGGATGCTGCTTGACATAATATGGACAGGCATACTATATTCACGTATGGCATTATTATTTCCAGACAGCTACTGAAGGAAGGAGAGCAGCATGGATTTAAAACTTAAGGATAAGGTAGTTCTCGTAACAGGCGGTACCGGTGGAATCGGAACAGCGATCGTCAAGGGATTCCTTGCAGAAGGAGCAAAAGTCGCATTCTCATCCACGAGACAGGAAAAGATCGACGCGCTTCTGCCGCAGCTTGGCGCAGCGGAAGGCCAGGTAGCCGGCTTTGTCGCAGACATGAGCAAGGAAGAGGACATCAAGAACTTCGTTGACAATGCGAAGGCAGCATTCGGAACGATCGATATCGTTGTACCGAACGCAGGATACGAAGGAAAAGCACATCCGGTTCAGGATATGAC
>OMSN01000306.1 GCA_900313765.1 uncultured Eubacteriales bacterium | reverse complement strand
GACAGTTTCGCCAGGGGATCCGGCATGTGACGACAGAATTCCCTGCCGGAGGTCTTGAAGAGGGCGAGGATCCGTTAATTGCTGCAAAGAGAGAACTGAGAGAGGAGACGGGATATGTTTCCGATGACTGGACATTTCTTGCAAAACTCCTCTCGAACGCGACGATGGCGGATAATTATGCATATCTGTATCTGGCGCGAAACTGCCGGAAGGAGGCTCCGCTGGATCTGGACGTGACAGAGTTCGTGGAAACAGAGAGAATAACCGGACAGGAACTGGAAGAACTGATCCGCGGCGGATCGTTTGAGCAGGCAGTACATGTTGCCGGATACTATATGGCCAGAGACAAGCTCTGAGCGTGTTCGGATCAGGCATCTTCCGCAGGATCGGGGCAGCATGGGATTGCGCAGTCTGCAGGATTGAGTTATACAGTATTTATCACAGACAAGACAAGGTTCGCTTCCTCGCCGGGACAGGCGGATTCTGGAGGTGACAGGGCGAAGAGTCCGGGAAAGGATTGTGCTATGTACAGTAATTTTGAATTTTATGCACCCACAAAGATCGTGTTCGGGAAAGGCGCAGAAGAGAACGCCGGAAAGATGGTGAAAGCATTCGGCGGAACCAGAGTCCTGATTCATTACGGCAGCCAGTCGGCGCTTCGCTCCGGTCTGATCGGGCGGGTTCAGCAGAGTCTGGATGCCGAGGGACTGTACCATGTGGAACTGGGCGGAGTCGTACCGAATCCGCATCTTGGCAAAGTGTACGAAGGCATAGAACTTGGGAGAAAGGAAGGAATTGATTTTATCCTCGCTGTCGGCGGCGGGAGCGTGATCGACTCTTCCAAGACGATTGCGCTTGGACTTGCGAATCCGGAAGACGATGTGTGGGATTACTATATCGGGAAGAAGACAACCAATAAGTCGCTTCCGATCGGATGCATCCTGACGCTGGCTGCTGCGGGCAGTGAAATGAGCGGCGGAGCGGTCATTACCAATGAGAAGAATGGCCTGAAGAGGGATTATGGCGCGGACTGCATGAGGGCAAGGTTCTCTTTGCTGAATCCGGAACTGACGATGACTCTTCCCGCATACCAGACTGGCTGCGGCGTTGCCGATATCCTGATGCATACCATGGAGCGGTTCTTCAACCTCTGCGACAATATGGAGATGACAGACAGGATCAGCGTTACGCTCATGCGCAATGTCATGAAATATGCGAAGGTCCTGATGAAGGAACCGGACAATTACAAAGCCAGAGCAGAGATCATGTGGGCCGGAACTCTCTCCCACAATGACCTGACTGGATGCGGATGCGCAGGCGGAGACTGGGCTACCCACAACATGGAGCATGAGATGGGCGGCATGTTTGATGTGGCGCATGGCGCGGGACTGGCTGCGATCTGGGGCAGCTGGGCGAGATATGTGTATAAAGCGGCGCCGGAGCGCTTTGTCAAGTTTGCCCTTGAGGTCATGGGAGTGATGCCCGGAGATCACGATGAGGATACCATCGAGAGTGGGATCCAGGCGATGGAGAGATTCTACCATCAGATCGGGATGCCGGTAAACATGAGGGAACTTGGCATCAAGCCCACCGAAGAACAGATTGCGTTCATGGCGGCAAGCTGCGAAGAGAAAGCCGGAGGAGCCAACGGACAGGTTATCCCGTTAAAGAAAGAAGATATGGAAGAGATCTACCGCATGGCACTGTGAGAACATCAGAAACGGGCAGGAGAGAATTCCTGCCCGTTTTTTGTGTTTTCATCACGACATCTGCGAGATCCGGATTCCGTTCACTGTCAGCTCATCTGTGATCGGGATCACCAGACATCGTCTTCCGTCGATGATTCGCTCCTCGATCAGGTCGGAGCGGTCCGGACTGATGCGGATGCTGATATCAGGCGTGTGGATCTCGAGTTTTGTCTTCGCTGTCACATTGGATGCCTGGATCTTCCCTTCTTCCCCGACGTTCTCATCGTAGGCTGTATCAAAATCCTGCAGGTCTTCTTCCCGGATTCCCGCTTTGTTCAGGATCACTTTCACATCATGCTTGTCGAAGGACACCGGATCGGGATTGTCCTTCGCTTCTTCAGCCGCCTCCCGGAGGGTGTCGTGAATCTCCTTGACGGCTTCAAAACTGCAGTTTTCCCCGAGCGTCTGTTCCACGATCTGCTGGAAAGCTTCTTTCTGCAGCCCGGCAGAGAGGGGCAGCCTG
>OMSN01000274.1 GCA_900313765.1 uncultured Eubacteriales bacterium | reverse complement strand
GCTCTTTTTTCAGCTCCTCTGCCTCTTCCTCGGTATAGGTATCGATGCGGACCGGTACATTGGCCCAGACGATCTCATTTGCCTTCTGTTCGATCTCGCGAAGGACCTCCTCGCTGATCTCACCGTCCAGATCGATCGTCATCCTGTCCGCACTCATATGGAACCCGACATTGTTGTACCCAAGCCGTGTGTGGATCAGGCCGCTTATAATATGCTCCCCGGAATGATTCTGCATTCTGTCAAACCGGTAATCCCAGTCAAGCGTCCCCCTGACACTGCTCCCCTCCGGTACAGGCGCATCACACACAAGGACGATGTCTTCTCCTTCCTCCTGTGTATCTGCCACCTGAATCATTCTGTCTGACGCCGGGTCTGCAAGGATACCCCTGTCGCCGCTCTGGCCTCCTCCCTCCGGATAGAAAGCACAGCGGTCCAGAACGATCTTCCAGTTCGATCCGGAAGCCTCGCACCGCAGCACCTTCGCGTCAAACTCCTTCATATATACATCATCGTAATATAGTCTCTGTGTCATACTTACTCTGCCTGCCTCATCTTTTCGGATTTTTAACAAGTATATCCTTCCCGGGGTCCATTGACAAGTTTTGCCAACCATGCCTATACTGAGTCCACAAACGAACAATCTCAGTCTGTAAAGGAATCTTTTATGAATACATCCTCTTCAGATCGTATGATCTTCTTTACTGATATCGATGAAACGCTCCTGAATACGGACAAATCCCTCAGCCCAGAGAATATGGATGCCCTGGACCGGTTTCTGGCTATGGACAACATTATCTGCGTATCTACCGGCCGTGCACTGGACGGAGCCGCCAATGCTCTTAGAAAACTTGGTCTCTACGGCAGAAAGAATCTTCTCATCAGCAGTTACAACGGAGGTCATGTTTTCGATACTTATGAGGAGAAGACACTGCTTCTCAGGACGATCCCGCTGGATCTGATCTACCGTGCCTTTGACCTGGCAAATGAATTCGGCATCCATATTCAGTCCTACTCAAAACATGATGTGATCTCCCAGACAGACAACCATCATCTTCGCAAATATCTGTCGATCCAGAAACTTGGAGTCCAGTTTATCGATGATGTACGGACCGCGGATCTGCAGCCGGCTCCCAAACTGCTGTGCCTCGACTATGACGATCCTTTACACGTCATTGAATTCAGGAAACTTTTTGAAGAGAAGATGGCTGGTCAGCTGGACTGCTTCAACTCCAATCCGAATCTGCTGGAGATAGTCCCCTGCGGAGTCAACAAGGGATCATCCCTTCAGTTCCTTGCAGAATACTACGGAATCGATATCAGGAATACCATCTCAGCCGGTGATGCTGAGAATGATCTGTCGATGATCCGTGCTGCAGGGATCGGATGCGCTATGCAGAATGCGGACCCGATGCTGAAAGCCGAAGCAGACTACGTCACCGAGCATGACAACAATCATGCCGGAGTCGCCGAGATCCTGGAACGGTTCTGTTTTATCCCTTCGCGGACAACCCTGTAGATATGCAAAACAGCCCTCTGTACACATTTCGGTACAGAGGGCTGCTGTATATATTCGGGTTATTGTAGCGATTGATCGGGAAGTCTTATCGTTTTCTTCTCCTGATCAGGATCACGATCAGTGCAATGATCACTGCAAATGCTGCAATACCAGCTGCAACCAGCGGAAGAAGCGGAGTCGAATCCCCTGTGTCGACTGATATCGCAGTGACAACATGGAATGTAATGGACTTCGTGACCACTGTGCCGTCTGCGCTCCAGGAAGAGCCGTTATATACTTCCTTCGCAAAGGAAACGGTCAGTGTATAATCTCCGGCAGCATTGATCGCCATCGAAGTCGTGTACGGAGACGATGACCAGGAACCTGTCACACCGCTGATCTGGTATCCTGTCGGCTTGTATCTGTAATCTCCGGGATTGCGGCCTTCTTTATCCATACCGGCGCCAACTGCCGTGAATGAAAGGGTCGTACCTTTCAGATACTGCTTGTCATTCTCAAGACCCGTGATCGCATTGCTGTTCGGATCCGGACCATTATGGTAAGTGGCCTTGACGGTAGCATCAGAAGCCGGCATTGTGAACCCCGCATAATAATCAGAAGGATCGTCAATAATCACATCGCCCTTCTTCACTGTCCAGCTGTCGAATTCCTTTCCATTCTCCGGATAATCCGCACTGATATCGACCCACTCACCACTATTATAGGAGCCAGAGCCGGAGCCGTTCTTTACGTTCAGAGTATAGGAAACCGGTACATAATTGGCGGTGACTGTTGCATCTCCTGCACCCATTGTATAGGTTGTCGTCGCGCTGGCTGTATTCGCCACACTGCCAGAACCGGATACCGTCCATGATGAGAATGCGTATCCTGTCTGCGCTGCTTTGGCTGTGATCGTTGCAGTAGCGCCTTCCTTCAAAACCGTCATATCTGCAGCACCTGAGACAACCGTAAGCGTATACTGCTTCTCTGTCTCTTCGTCCTGTGCATGCATCGTCTCTTCAGTCTGCTGAGTCTGCGGCTGCTC
>OMSN01000276.1 GCA_900313765.1 uncultured Eubacteriales bacterium | reverse complement strand
CTCTCCAATCGACAGCGTCACTGCTGTATCCGGGTGTCTTTCTTTTATCTGCGACACAACACTGCAGATCCACGCATCCGTATACCATGGATCTTCACCGCTCTGCAGGACGATCGTCCTGAATCCCAGTTCATACCCTTTGTCCGCGCACTCCAGGATCTCCTCTCTGTTCAGCCGGTAACGCTGACATTTCTCATTGCCCCGGCGAAGCCCGCAGTACAGGCAGTTATTCCTGCAATAACTGCTGAATTCAATCAGCCCACGCAAATAGACATCTGTACCATATACGGAGCGGCGTACCTCACAGGCTGTATCGTACAGAAGCTGTTCCTCATCCGGTGTCAGTGAAGTCAGCAGGGCACGCAGATCTTCCGCACCTATCATCGAATCCTTTTTCAGTTGTCTGATCCGTTCTGTATTATTCATAACATCCACCAGCCTCACAGGAGAATGTGCGCCCGTGCACCTCGTGACTTCCTGCCGAAGCCACGTGCACTTCGCGACTTCGTCTCTCGGATGCTTAGCACGTGGCTCGTAATATTCGCGCAAAAAGGTCCCTGCGCTCATGGCGCAGGGACCCCGTATCTTTAATCTGTCCACCGCTATTCCGACTCGGATATGACCTTGCCGTCAGAGCTTGCGTTCATATTACACTCTCAGGTGTCTGTTAGGCAATGGAAACTTATAGAATGAATACTTATTCATCCGCCTCTGTCTCAACAGCTGCCGTCTCCGCCTCTGACTCAGCTACCGGAGGTATCCATTCTGTCATCGGAAGCCAGTAGTTCGCCTGATAGTAGTCGGTAAGGCGGGCTGTGTAGAGCATGCGTACTCCGCCGGTGACCTGCTTGTTCACGACCTTCAGCTGTCCGTCCTCGGGTACGATGAACGGATCGCCCAGCTCATAAGCCGATGCGAAGGAACCATCCTTTGCAAAGAAGTCACAGACCGGCTGGATCACATCGCCTTCCTCCAGTTCGCGGTATCCCTTGCCCTGGACGCCGGTTGCGATCACATCCTGAGCTCCGAGAACCGTGTCAAGGCCGGTCTCCTCATTGAACTCGATCACCAGATTCACACGCTCTCCGTTCAGGAGTACCGGGGTGAACTTGGTCGTGATGTAGAGTCCGTTGCCATCCGGGTCTTCGTCACTGATGGGATAGATTGCCACCGGACGATCCTCCAGGGTCAGCCATGTCCCGTTCCACGCATCGATCAGGTCACCGTCTTCATTGTATTCGATCACATTGTCGAGTCCGAGATCGATGAAGCCTTCCCCGTCATCCACGAACACATTCAGTTCCACGTCCGTGATCTGGTCCCACATGTCCTCGCTCATCTCGAGCACATTCTGACCATCCTTCTGCGTCAGTTCCAGTGTCTGGGCGCCGACCATGGCGCGTCCGAAGAGCATCTGGGCTGCCAGGCTGAGAAGGTCCGTTCCGGAGGAAGACGTACTGTATCCGGAATTGCCGTAGATGGAGGAATAGTCATTTACGCCATAGTAAGATCCGCTGGTGGACTGGTATCCGCCGGTGAGGATATCCAGAAGGCTCGATGAGCTGCTTCCGTAGCTGCCTGTATTGGTGTAGGCATTGCTGGCATTGCCGCTCTGGCTGTAGGCCTGCAGGAGCATGTTGTAGATATCCTGCTCGCTCATGGAACCATAGGAATTATAGGTATTGTAGGACTGAGACGAGCCTCCGAACAAAGCATCCAGAAGGCTGGAGCCAGAACTTTGCTGCTGGACCGGCTGCGAACCTCCCAGGAGTGCCTCCAGCAGGCTTCCGGTATCGGTGCTTGTGCTGTAGGAGCCGGAACCCGCGTCTGAGAACAGGGAGCCCAGGAAGCTTCCGCCGCCTCCCGACGCGCCGGAGCCGCTCGTGTAGTTATAGGAACCGGAACCCGAGTTTCCGGAACCAAGAAGGATATCCAGCAGGCTTCCGGAACCGCTGCCGTAGCTGTACCCGTTGTTGGCAACGATCTGTCCGGACTGCTCCAGCGTCGCATAGGTACGGATCCCTTCCGTCCACTCGGAATCGACTCCGATGTTCTCACAGATCTGAATCATGGAGTTCACGGATTTCAGACTTGAATTCGGGAAATAAATGCTCAGGCCATACGCATTGGAGATCCCGTTGACACGGTTATACTTCACTGCAGAGCGGATCGCGGATGCAAGGCTCTTGCTCTCCTTCGTATTCAGATTGTTGCAGAAATCAACCAGGTCCACCTGGTCCAGGCGGGCGGAAGGAGAGAACTCACGGCTGCCGTTTCTGGCAATTGCGACGGTGTGATAATTGTCGCCCTTGAGCTGCGTGGTCAGATCCGATCCGAACGCGCCAAGCTTCCCTTCGACCGTTCCGCTCAGCTCCGCCAGGTCCACCACCGACAGCGTCGTTCCCGTACTGGAAGCATACATCGCATTCTTGGCGGTATACTGGAAGCATACATCGCATTCTTGGCGGTAAAGTCATCACAGATCTGGCGTCCGAGGTTCAGCGTGTTGGTAGAGGAATTCTCATTCAGAAGCTTCAGCCAGTTGGTATAGTACCACCCGGTTCCGGGCTCCGTCTCCTCGCTGGCGATCATGTAATCCGCATACGGCTCCACGGCGATCGCAGTCTCCAGCGTACCCATCAGACAGCAGTCGAATCCGACAAAATCAAACTTCACGCCGCCGTCCTTCAGGCCTTTGGCGATCTCGCCGATATTCATGGAATCATTCGGCCTGGTCTCATCGTATCCATAGCCGCTGACGGATCCTCCGCCGTGATCCCAGAAAACAAGGATATAGCGGTCCGCCGGCGCCTTCTTCGCGCAGTACCGGATAAAATCGGACAGCTCATCTTCATCGGTCATGCTGACCTTCGTCTTCTCTTCTTCCAGAAGACCGATCCCTTTCCCGCTGATCGACCACCGCTGGGTCTTGCCTGCGGAAATGACAGAGTTGCGCCATCTCTTGCAGCCGCCGGTCTGGACGATCACGTTCACGTTCCTGTTATTAAGGCCGGCGTACAGCATCTCGTTCAGGTCCGCCGTAGCCATGCCGCTCTGGCTCTCCAGATCGGTTCCGAGCATATACACCATCATCGTGACCGAATCTTTATTCTTGCCTTTGAGCTTCGTGTATTTCTTCCTGGCTTCTTTGGCGACCTCGCCGTTCACCTGCGTGTAGTTGGTATCGACGCCTTTGGCCTGGGCTGTCTGGCAGAACACCGCGCACATGGCAGCGGCAGCCAGGACAATCCGGGTTATCTTCTTCAGACTGCTCATGATATCTCTCCTTTGCTCCGGTCTGCTGCGGGCAGATCAGTCCTTCTTCTCACTGTCGTCCCCTGCATCCTTCTCATTTCCCGCAAGAGGAGCGCCGCCTTCGCCAGCCATCGGCATGCCTTCCAGCTTCTCGCCCTTCTTCACTTCGACCGTACCTTCTTCGATCTTCACCTTCCTGCTATGGGGTCTCTCAAACATAATCCGAAGTCCTCCTTCTTGTATAAATATGCCAGGCTGCTGTCAGTATACACCAAATCAGGCCGGACAGGTAGTCAATTCCCCATCCGCCGGAGGCTAAACCTCAGTGGGGTGTCCACCGCCTATAGAGGCGGGGGACACCCCACTGAGGTTATATTCAGATACCCCCTGCAAAGATCTCGATCCCTATGGCGATCAGTATGATACCGCCCAGAATCGAAGATTTGCCGGTCAGTTTTGTTCCGACTTTTTTCCCGATCAGCAGACCGCCCATGCAGATGACATAGGTCACAAGGGAGATCAGAAGACATGCCGTAAATGCCATAGCCGCATTGTATTCCGAGATCGTAAACCCCACAGACAGGGCGTCTATGGATGTGGCGACCGCCTGAAGGAGAAGCGTAACGGGAGAA
>OMSN01000277.1 GCA_900313765.1 uncultured Eubacteriales bacterium | reverse complement strand
CAGGCGGCGTCTTTCATACACCGGCCGGGACCTGGACAGATGACAGCAGCATGGCGCTTGCGACGTTGGACAGCATCCGTGAGATCGGTATGGTTGCACCGGAAGATATCATGCTTGGCTTTGTAAACTGGCTTCGCCATGGGGAATACACACCCTTTGGGAAAGCATTTGACCAGGGCAGTATCTGCTCTGAAGCAATACGATGCTTCGAGAAAACCAGGGATTGGAGACATTGCGGATCCGGCGATGAGTGGTCAAATGGAAACGGCGGTTTGATGCGGATCCTCCCGGTCTGCCTCCACTACATCGAGAGGCGGATGAACGGAGAAACCGTGACTGATGAGGAGGCAATCGCCGGCATCCATGATGTCACTGCACTTACGCACAGCCATCTTCGCTCCAGGATTGCCAGTGGGCTGTACTTCTTCATGGCCTGCGAGATCGTATTGGGAGAAGGAGACCTCAGGGAGAGACTGCAGCGTGGTATCGACAATGGCTTTTCCTTCTACAGCAGAGATACCGGTAACCTTACACAGCTTGCATACTTCGGACGTCTCCGTGACCTGAATTCTTTCATGCAAACACACGAGGATCAGATCAAGAGCACCGGATATGTGGTTGCTACTCTGGAGGCAGCGGTATGGTGTCTGCTGAATACCGACAGTTTCCGTGATTGCCTGATCAAGGCAGTGAACCTTGGGAACGATGCGGATACGGTTGGCGCAGTTGCCGGAGGTCTGGCAGGATTATTCTTCGGATATGACCAGATCCCGGAAGAGTGGTTATCGGCGATTCAGAGACGTGACTGGATCGAGGAGATGTGCACGTTGGGCTAAATTACTCAGTTTAGATTGATGTTGATTTTCCTGCTGTCTGTTCTGTATGATGAGTCTGTCAGAGTCGACAGGATTCGTTGATACAGGAGAAGGCATGTAATGGATCCATACGCAGAACTGGGGATCAGCCCCGGCGCATCTTCAGAAGAGATTAAGAGCGCTTATCGCAGTCTTGCCAAGCAGTATCACCCTGATTCCAATCCGGAGAACAGTGATTATGCTGAGAAAATGAACCGGATTAATGAGGCATATTCTATGCTCCGGGAAGGGCGATATGATCTTGACCTTGGAGAAGAATGGTACAAGGAGCAGTATGAAGAGGCTGGTCGGGAGGAGGGTATTCTCTATCACCCGCTCTTCAGGAGAGTGATCCTGATCGGTATTGCTGTCAGCATGGTGGTTGTTGGGATCGCAGCTGCTTTCTTCTCTGCGCTGCGGGTATGAACGATTGAAAAAAATGAGAGGAGGATCGCCATGAAACAGGGCAATACTGTCATCCGTACAATTCAGGGTGATATCACCAAGGTTGACTTTGTGGACGCGATTGTGAATGCGGCGAATAATTCGCTTCTTGGCGGCGGAGGCGTTGACGGAGCCATCCATCGGGCTGCAGGCAGAGAACTGTTGGCTGAATGCCGTACATTGCATGGGTGTGCGACTGGAGAGGCGAAGATTACAGGGGCATATAAGCTGCCTTGCAGGTATGTGATTCACACTGTAGGACCGATCTGGCATGGTGGTGGTTATCATGAAGCAGAACTTCTTAAGAATTGCTACAGGAATTCATTGCAGCTGGCCATGGAGAGGGGCATTCGCAGAATTGCATTTCCATCCATTTCAACAGGTGTTTACTCCTATCCGGTAAGCGAGGCCGCCGACATTGCGATTCATGCAGCAAGTGAGTTTATCAGAGCGAATCCGGATGCTTTTGATGAAGTGGTCTGGGTTCTGTTTGATGCGGGAACAAAAGGCGTTTATGACAAAGCCATGGAAAGGATGTAGAGACGGATGAGGAAGATTCTGATCGTAATAGACATGCAGAATGATTTCATTGATGCAGCGCTTGGCACGAAGGAAGCTGTCTCCATCGTGGAAAACGTGAAAGAGAAGATTCGGTCATTCCCTGTGGAAGATGTGATCGCTACCATGGATACACATGGTGAAGACTACATGCAGACGCAGGAAGGCAAGAATCTTCCGGTCATGCATTGTATCAGGGGGACGGATGGCTGGAAGATCCGTCCGGATATTGCAGAACTTCTGACTGGAGCAAAGATCTATGAGAAGCCGACCTTTGGGAGTACTGCACTGGCAGCTGACTTAAAAGAGCTTTCAGAGAAGGAAGAGATCGAACTGGAACTGGTCGGCCTGTGCACGGATATCTGTGTTGTATCCAATGCGCTTCTGTTGAAGGCCGCTATGCCGGAAGTGAAGATCTCAGTAGATGCAGCCTGCTGTGCCGGCGTTACACCGCAGAAACATCTGGCAGCCCTGGAGACCATGCGCTCCTGCCAGATCGAAGTTAAGAATGGATGAAAAACGATTGATGAAAAGAGAGGTTTATCGTAAGACTGGCAAGAAAACTCCATCCGATGCGACATAAAAGCCTGGCTTCCTGGGATTTTATATCTTCCGCTTAAGCATCGGTTGGGGATGAATTGCCC
>OMSN01000278.1 GCA_900313765.1 uncultured Eubacteriales bacterium | reverse complement strand
GAGACCCGTCCGGTATATCGGTCCCAGAAGCCATCCTGTACGGATGCCTTGTTAATATCCGCTGTTTCCATCCTGTTTTTCAACATGCTGAATTCTCTCTTTCTGTCTTTCTGAGCTGCCCCATCCGGCAGCAGACTCACCATGACTGATAGAAAAAACGGAAGCGGATCTTCCGGCCGGTCCGCTTCCGTCTGTTTTATTTCCGGTCCTTACTGCTTCTTCAGCCGGATCACATTCCAGCTCTTTGCCGGGAAACGCATCTGCAGGGTGCCTGCATCGATCGCATCCGTCTGAACGCGTACCGGTTTCACCTGGTCCGGATCCTGCTCTGTGTTGACCGCCTTCAGATCGTCGTGGGTCAGCAGGATGTGCTCCTGGATGGCATATCCTTCAAACTGTCTCACATCCATGGTCACATCATAGGAATTCTCCAGATCCTTGTTGACCGCAAACACTGTAAGGGTTTCCTGTTCTTCGTCCTTGATGACGACAGAGTCAATGTAGGGAGCATCTCCGTGCTTTGACTCATAGGAGTCGACCTTCACGATCGTGTTCAGGACGGTTCCGCGTCCCATGGTGCTGGCATGCATGTAGGGATAGAAGATCGTCTGTCTCCAGGCGCCGGTATCCGAAGTCATGATCGGTGCGATCACGTTGACCAGCTGTGCCAGGCATGCGATCTTCACGCGGTCTGCATGGCGAAGCAGGGTGATCATCATGCTGCCGACCAGCAGCGCGTCTTCGAAGTTGTAGATATCCTCCAGCTGATGCGGATGCTGTACCCATTTTTCCAGCTTCTTGTCCGCCTCGTTGGAGTGATACCAGACATTCCATTCATCGAAGCTCAGGTTGATCTGCTTATCGGTCCGCTTGACTGCCTTGACATAGTCACAGACAGCAACCACGGAGCGGATGAAGTTGTCCATATTCACGCTGGAGGCAAGGAAGTCCGGAGTATTGTCCTCAGGATTCCCGTAATAGGAATGAAGACTCAGATAGTCCGTTGTCTCATAGGACTGCATCAGGACTTCAGCTTCCCAGGAAGCAAATGTGGGCATCCAGGAGCCGGCGGATCCGCAGGCGACACATTCGATCGACGGATCTACCATCTTCATGATACGGCCTGCTTCTGCTGCGATGCGTCCGTATTCTGTGGCTGTCTTATGGCCCATCTGCCAGGGACCGTCCATCTCATTTCCCAGACACCAGAGCTTGATGTCGAAGGGATCTTCCGCGCCGTTTTTGCGGCGAAGGTCACTGTAATAAGATCCTCCCTTCACGTTGCAGTACTCAACTACTGCCCTGGCTTCTTCGATGCCTCTGGTCCCGAGGTTGATCGCATACATCGGCTTTGTATTCGCTTTCTTCGTCCAGTTCATGAATTCATGCAGGCCGAATTCATTGGTCTCGATCACACCCCATGCAGGATCGATCCTGTGTGCGCGCTCCGATACCGGCCCGATGGAATCTTCCCACCGGAATCCGGAGACAAAGTTGCCGCCCGGGTAACGCACCAGCGGGACATCGATCTCACGGATCAGGTCCAGCGTATCCCTGCGCAGTCCGTCCTCATCGGACACTGCCAGTCCGGGCTGATAGATTCCTTCGTAAACTGCCCTTCCCAGATGCTCGATAAACGAAGCGTAGATACGTTCATCCACTTTCGATACTTCGATCTCACGGTCGATACTGATTCTTGCCTGTTTCACTGCCATCCTGCACTCTCCTTCTCTCTAGAGTTTACGGGTTGATCCGGTTGTTCTCGTAGCTGAAGACGGGTTTTCCGTCTACTACGGGAACATCCATCAGATACGTGTGCCGATTGATATCGTACAGCGGGTCGCCGACGATCTCATCGTATGGCCTTGCATGGTAAGAGGTGACGAGTCTGCCCTGCTCATCCGTAAAGAAGGTATTGTGTCCCGGTCCGAACAGTCCGTACGACTCGTCGGTCTTAAGGACCGGCCAGCGCTCTTTCTTCCAGACTCTCGGATCCAGAAGATCCGCATCCTCTGCAACGCTCATCATACCCATACAATAACACACTCCGGTAGCGCTTGCAGAATAAGTAACAAAAATCTTTCCCTCTGCCTTCATCACAGCCGGACCCTCATTGACCCAGAAGTCCACTCTCTCCCAGTCATAGTCCGGTGTTGTCAGAAGGACCTGCTCAGACTTGAGTTTCGTCGGAGTTTCCAGCTCTGCGATATACAGGTTGGAGATCCTCTTCCCGATATTGACCTTCTCCGCCCAGATCACGTACATGCGGTCCCTGTGTTCAAACACAGTCATATCCAGTGAAAACTCGTTGAAGCAGAATGCATCCACTCTCTCCAGAAGCCCCATCTCAACCCAGGGGTCATGGAGCGGATCCTGGCCGGTGCATTTGAGCACATACGGACGGATCGCCCAGACATCATCCTTGTCTCCGCCGGCATAGTAGATATACCATTCCCCGCGCAGATAATGCAGTTCCGGGGCCCAGATATGAA
>OMSN01000279.1 GCA_900313765.1 uncultured Eubacteriales bacterium | reverse complement strand
TGTATAGAGATCGCTGCTCTGCAGCCCCAGTCTGTTGAGAACATTGTCTGCACTCATCCAGCATCCGCAGCAGGCGTCCCCGCTCTTCATGATATAGACTATATAAGTCTGTTCCGCAGACACCAGATACCAGTGGTTATACACTGCTGTCTGCTCCAGCAGCTGTTCGGAAAGGATCTCCTTGAGCTCCATCTGTCTGCTGCCGCGGAAATTCATGCGGGAAATATTGGGGAAATACAGGAGGATTCCATCGACCGTTTCCTGTGCATCTTTCAGCATTTCCAGGTATTGGATACTTTCCGCCTCCGGCAGAAGATAGTCCTTTGGTGATGCTGTTTCCGGCAGATCCCGCAGGATTCCCGAATTGACCTCAATGGAAAAATATCGCGCCAGACTGTATTCACATTGCTTCATGATATTTTCCAGCTGGGCATAACCCGAATCCATCATGGCGATCCGGCTGTCCACCTCACGCTCTTTTGTCTGATTATAGAAAAGAACGGCCACAGTAAAGACAGCGGCCGATAGAAAAAGCATGATCACTAACGGCCACAGGACAACTCTCTTTATGATGGAATGGTATCTTTTCTCCATAAAAGGCTTTTTTCCTTTTCTATTGGATCCCATAGAATTTCACCCGACACAATTATCATACATGTTCATCCGTGTCTGTATCAAGACCCGGAAAAAGGAGGCTGTGAAAAACTCTGTTTTCCACAGCCTCCTTTTGCAGCTTATATATTACTTACTTAATTCGGTTTACTCCTGTCCTGCAAGCCATTCATCAAGCTGTCTCTGGTTCTCCTCGATGATCTTGCTCATTCCGGCTGCTTCAAGTGCATCCAGGAACTTCGGAAGCATGTCTTCCGGATCGACGGTGCCGCAGTTGAGCGCGGGGCCATACTTTCCGATCTCCGCGATGACTGCGGTGATCTCGGAGGACACTGCGCTGGTGTCGAAATTGTAGCCCATGAATCTGGAGACCTTTGCATTCTCTTCGCCCCACAGGGACAGATTGTCCACGAATTCATCAGTGAGAGGAGCGCGGAAGTAAGCATTCGTCTGATCGCCATAGGTTCCGATTGTGTGTCCGTATCCGACAGATCCGGCATCAACGCCTTCCGGATAGTCAACGATGTGGCTGCCTTCTCTGGTTACATAGTGCTTGCCTTCGATGCCGAGGTCAAGAAGATTGGTGATCTCGAGACTGTTATACATCAGCTCCAGGAAATCAGCGGTCTTCTGGGGATTCTCGCTGGAGGAGGAGATGCTCCATGCCGTATTCATGGTAGAGGCGGTATCAAGGAGGTAAGAGCCGTCGCCGATCGGGATGGATCCGAGCTCCTTGCCGGTCTGTGCGGACCAGTAGGCCACGTTGCTGCCTGCGGAGCATCTTCCGAAGAAGCCGAAGACCTGGCCCTGTGTCATGGAATCAAATACTGCATAGCCGTTGCTGATGGAGTCCGGAAGAGCGTAGCCTTTCTCAAACCAGTCACGATGCATCATGCAAGTCTCTTTGTAATCTTCGGTCGCATACCAGTTCTCGACCTTTGTGCCATTTTCCACGTCCATGACGACGCCGTTTGCGATGTAAGTGGAATCGCCGAGCGCGTCGAAGATATTGCCGTAAGACATCTCTGCAGCAACACCATCACCCATGGAAACTGCATACTGAGGCATACCACTCTCTTTGACCTGGCTGAAGAGTTTGTCATAATCCTCTGCAGTGGTAAGGATCTCCGGAATCTCAATATTGTATTCTTCTGCCAGCGCCGTGTCATAAAGGAACAGAGCGCAGCCGGAAGCGTACAGGGTTCCCGGATAAGCGTAGATCTCGCCGCCGATCTCACCGGCATGGATCATCTTACCTGCTTTTGCGATCATATCCTCAGACAGGTAATCGGTCATAGGCTGGATCAGGCCCTGGCTTGCCAGGATGCTGGGAGTGGTCAGAAGGCCGGACTGTACCAGGTCGATCTTCTCATTGGAAGCGGCCATCAGGGGAAGCTTCTGCATCATCTCGCTGATGGCGACGGTTACGAAGTGGACGCGTACGCCGACTTCCGGAACACTGATCTCATTGACAGCATCTTCGACTTCCTGAAGATCTACGTCATCAAACCCGTAGGTGATGATCTCCATGTTCATATCATAGACATCTTCTTCTGCCACCGCGACGCTGCTTCCGGCCAGAAGAGAGAGGCTCATGACCCCTGCCAGAAGTCCTGCAAATATACGTTTCTTCATTCGTTTTTCCTCGCTTTCTTGATTTCCTGTGATTGTATACTGAGTTATCTGGTTACGTGAATATACTTATTTGGATGATTCCAATGAAGCACTTTTTTATAGTCCCGGGGATCAGCCTTTGACCGCCCCCATGGTGATACCTTTTACAAAATAATCCTGGAAGAAGGGATAGACGATCAGGATCGGGATGATTCCGATTACGGCCGCTGCCATACGGGAAGTGTTGGCCGGCATCTGCATGGC
>OMSN01000280.1 GCA_900313765.1 uncultured Eubacteriales bacterium | reverse complement strand
CCGGAGGCACCCAGCCGCACCAGGCGGTTCACAAGGGCGAGCTGCTTCTCCTCCGTGGGAAAGCCAAGTCCGGTAGTGACCGCAAGATCCTTCCCCCTGAAATTCTGCAGGATCGTCATATCCTCGATCATCAGAATCCAGCTGATGGAGTTGGACCATCCCTGCCTTCCGGCAAGGATCCGCATGTCGTACTTTTTACCTGTCTCTGTGACCATATCTTCAATGGTAAATCCCATGACACCCTCTCCTTATCCCTGGCATCCTGCCGGAGGCTATATCTCAGTGGGGATACCCCACTGAGATGTACTGACAGCACATATTTTTGCAAAATGTTTGTGACTGGAATGGCTGGAATCCAGACTCCTATTTGCTATTATATAGTCAGAAAGTACAAAACGGAAGAACATTCTGGGATTGCATCGACAGGAGGTGGGATTATGACATCATATATCAATGAGTACTCTGTCTACAAAACACAGAGCAATACAGAGCCGGAATGGGCCAGGGCTGAAAGGCTTGAATACTGCGAGAGTCTTATGGATGCCAGGCACGAAGCCGGAATCATGGATTCACTTCGCACCTTTTTTGACCGGATCTTCCACTGAGGTGATCCGGAATATCCAGTGATCGTTATATACGGGAGCTGCCGCATGTTGTTGCGGCAGCTCCTTTTCTGTGCCCGCGGATGGGCTGTAGAGTGGGCACCAGACAGATGTGGCGGACAGTGCCGCACAGATGATACAATAGCGGTCAGGAGGTAACGTGTATGCCGGATCACGGAAACAGGAAACAGAGCGGGTACAGGAGACCGGGCAGCAGGCGGGGCCGGGGATACAGACGGCCGGTCCTGAGAACGTCCGGAAGGATTGCGGCGCTGGTCCTGTTTATGCTGTTTGCGCTGCGCTATCAGGATGTAAACCGTATACTGCGGCAGTGGCTGCGCGGACCTTCCGTGATTGAAATGAACCCGCCCGGCGATTCATTTTCCAGTCCGACCGCAGTGTCGGATCCGGAGTCGATCCCGCCGTATGAAGGTGACATCTGTGTGGAACTGAATGAGAACCGGCCCTGCTTTACCACGTACGACCTGGACCATATGGAAGGCGCGCACTACAGTGAACTGGATGCGCTGGGAAGGTGCGGCATCGCCTGGGCCAGGCTGGACAACCGTATGATGCCCGCCCAGGAGAGGGGAGAGATCGACAGTGTCCATCCTTCCGGCTGGCAGCAGGTGCGCTATCCGGACATCGTGCCCTTCGACCCTCCGTTTCTCTATCAGCGCTGTCATCTGATCGCTTACTCGCTGACCGGGGAGAATGCCAATGAGAAGAATCTCATCACCGGGACCTGCAGCCTCAATATGGACGGGATGCGGCCTTATGAGGTGCAGACGGCGCGCTTCCTGGACGGGTCGGACGATCATGTGCTGTATCGGGTCACCCCGTACTTTAGCGGATCGGAGCTGGTGCCAAGAGGCGTGGAGATGGAGGCCTGGTCAGTGGAAGATGAGGGGACCGGAGTGTGCTTTCACGTATTTATATACAATGTACAGCCGGGGATCGAGATTGATTATCAGACGGGATACAGCAGGGCAGCGTGAGCAGCGGGGAATGGCAGGCTGCATCTTGCAGGAAGAGACGGATCCGGAGGAAATGAACATGGAGATATTTGACATAGTAGATGCGCAGGGCAATCCCACCGGGGAGAGGGTGGAGCGAAACAGAGCCCATACAGAGGGGATCCGCCACCGGACAGCGCATATCTGGGTGCTTCGTGAGCGGGAGGGAAGATATCAGGTCCTTCTGCAGAAGCGCTCACAGAACAAGGATTCATTTCCGGGAAGGTATGACACTTCTTCTGCCGGCCATATACAGGCCGGAGACGGAGTCCTGGAATCGGCGGTCCGTGAACTGGGAGAGGAACTGGGGATCCATGCGCAGCCGGAAGAGCTGGAGAGAGCGGGAACCTTTGATATCGCGTATGAGAAGGAATTCCATGGCAGGATGTTCCGGGACAATGAGATCGCCTTCGTATACATCCTCCGGCGGGAAGTCGATGAGAAGACGCTGAAGCTGCAGACAGAGGAAGTTGAAGCCGTGGAATGGTTCGATCTTGAAGAGACCTATCACGCCTGCCTGTCGCATGATCAGAAGTTCTGCGTACCGGTGCCCGGACTGAGAGTCCTGATGACACATCTGGGAATCTGTCCGGACCAGACCTGAATGCCGCCTGAGGCATCCAAACTGCATGGACGGGTGCGGACCGGCATGTTATACTTTTCACTGAGTCATACTGCCAGTGAATGCACGGTGAATGGAGAGTAAGATGAGAGGAATCAATACAGATATCAATACGATACGGCAGATGGTATTCTCTGAGATTGCCCAGCTTTCTTACGACTATGACGAGAATGACAAGGACTTTTTCAAGAAGATGGAGCACATTCCCTACCGGATCATTCCGGGGGAGGAATCAACGTACAGG
>OMSN01000281.1 GCA_900313765.1 uncultured Eubacteriales bacterium | reverse complement strand
ACCAGGTGTAGTCGTCCACCTTGACAAAGTCTTTGAAACTTCCGCTGAAGTTGCAGATATAGACCGTGCCGCCCGGATAAGTCTCGACATCTGTTCCCATATCCGAATCATGGAAGGTACCGGTAAATGAACCGTCATCATTCAGGACCAGTTCGGTTGACCAGCCACCGGCTCCGCTCGAGAAATAGAAATTGTCAGGTACGCCCGAGAGCAGTGTGGACGGGTCTGAAAGAGCAGATCCGCCTGCCTGGGTGCCGCCTTCGGAGAATCCGTACTGCTGCAGGAAGGTCGCCCAGCCCATCTGATTGATCAAGTGTAGAAAGAGAGCGAATTGCCGTCTGTCTGATTTTTGATGCGCAGATAAGCATTGTACAGAGCATCGTTGCTGGTGCGGGATGTCTCGGTGAGTTCATTTTCACCGGTCTGGGGATCGGTCACCACCGTGTTGTTGTCTACACTCTGCGAGACCTGCTCCGATACCAGGCTGCTGCCTTCCATCTTATAGTAGTCGGTCCAGTAGGATCCGGTGTGGGATCCGCTGCAGAAGAGTCCGGGCAGGGCGGGATCATCGATATAGAAATACGGGTTGTAATTGGAACCCGGCATATCACCGGTAAAGGTGACTTTGCCATTCTCATAGCGGTACAGATAATTGGCACTGCTGGCATAGACCCCTTCGCCGTTGAAGATGATCAGTTCGGGAGTTCCGTCCCTGTTCAGATCGTGCAGGGCAAAGGAGACACCGTCGGAGGATCCGTCAAGGGAATTGCCGAAGGACTGGCCGCTGTTGAGATATGCCTTGTCTGTTATGAAATTCTTGTAGGCATCCTGCCAGGAAGCGCCTGTGACCGGAGCGCTCGGCTGCGCTGCTGCGCTCTCAAATTCTATGATATATCCCAGACGTCCGCTGTAGCTGGGAACGATCGGAATGATGTCATCAGGGACATCGTTCCAGACCCACCGGCCTTCTTTCTGGTAGTAGTACATATCCATGTAGCATTCCTGGATATCGCCGTCCTGAAAACTGGGCTCACCGATCATCCACTGAGAATAAGCCCAGTAAGATGGACTGTTCAGGGCTTCACCGGTGAAGTTGTTATTCCGATCTACCCAGTAATAGGTGGCAGAGTTCGGGTCGCGCCGTCCGCCGATCCGGAAGATGGTGCCGGAGGCTCCTGCATCGTTGATCTCCTGCAGAATGTGCTGGTATTCCTCATTGGAGTCAATGTTTACAAGATAGCCGCCTGCATCCACGGCATCCTGGAACGCCTGCGTCCAGGAACAGTCGGAAATGACCAGACGGTAAGTGTGCTCGCCGCCCGCACCGCCTGTCTCGGCAGCAGGGGCTTGGATCATGCATGCTGCGGAAAACATGAAAACCAGAGTCCAGAGTAAGCATCGTTTCATTTCAGGCACCTTCCTTTCCAGGTTCAACAGTGAGTTTTAAGGCTATGATCCTGCGGACCGATTCATCGATCCTCTCTTCGGAGATCTCTCCGCGTCTTACTGCTTCCACTATGCTCTGATGGGCTGCCTTGAAGTCTTCCGGCATCAGCAGAAGGTCAGCTCCGGCGCTCACGGCCATGACAGCCGCCTCGCCCGGACTGTAGAAGTCTGTGACAGCGCCCATATTCAGCGCATCAGTGACGATCAGCCCCGTGTAGCCCATCTCATCTCTGAGAAGATCGGTGAGGAAATAATGGGACAAAGATGCGGGCACATGATCATCGGTTATATTCGGAAAAGAGATATGTCCTGCCATGATGAAGTCAGTGCCTTCGCTGATTCCGATCATGAACGGGATCAGGTCCTCTGTTTTCAGCTGGATCAATGCCTTCTGAGAGATCACGCCGGAGAGATGACTGTCCTCCTCCACAGCGCCATGTCCGGGAAAATGTTTGAGTGTGGCATATACTCCCTGCTCCCGGATTCCTCTTGCACATGCGGCTGCCATATTGCCGACGACCAGCGGATTGGATCCAAAAGAGCGGTCAGAGATCGCAGATGCCTTCGGATCTGTGACCACGTCAGCCACCGGGGCAAAGTCAACATTGAAACCCAGGCTCGCAAGATAGGATCCGATCAGGGCACCTGTCTCATACGCTTCCTCCAGGTCACCGCTCTGTCCGACGGACCGCATGTCCGGAACTTCAGGAATGAGCGGAAGATTCCCGGATACACGCCGTACAGTTCCGCCTTCCTCATCCACACACAGAAACAGCGGAAGAGAAGTAAGCTCGAGACTGTAGGACTGAATGTCGCGTGCCATTGCAGTGAACTGCTCCTCAGTGACTATGTTCTGGCTCATGTAGATGAGTCCGCCCACCGGATATTTCTCAAGCGCGCTGCGGGTTGTCTCGCCGGCCTGGATTACAGTTCCCGCACCCGTCAGCATCTCGGGTGTCAGGATGAACATCTGGGAGATCTTCTTCTCCAGGGACATGGACTCCAGCAGCAATTCGGCCTGCTTCAGATCCAGTTCCGTCTCCTCCGGGCTGCTCTGTTCTTCCGCAAGGATACCGTCCTGCAGGGGAGATACTGCCTCCATGGCAGATGCCGGCGCGTTCGACATCATAGGAACGAAAAACAGCGCGGCAGAGGACAGAAGCTGCAGTCGTTTATTTGTCAGGATATTCATAATGATCGTATAGGATTAAGTGTCTGTATGGCTGGATACAGTCTTATTATAGCACCTGAGAAAAACAGGAAATGAGCAACTGCCTCTGCCTTTCCTTAAGTTTTCCTTAGACATCTGTGATATGATAGGATTCAGCGGGCTG
>OMSN01000282.1 GCA_900313765.1 uncultured Eubacteriales bacterium | reverse complement strand
CAGGCATCCTTGACAGAGCCGTGCACGCGGATCCCGCTCAGCAGATCCTGGACTCCCGGCCCGTAGAATTTCTCCGTGCGCTTCTTCATCAGAGTGACACGGATCTTGGTGCTCATATCCAGTTCGTTCACCAGATCACCCCTTCCGTTCCGGGGGAAGAACTCTCCACCCCGGCATCAGGTCGCTGCGGCCTGCCTTCAGATCATCAAAAAACTGTTCTGCGCTTATTATAGCACCAGTCTTTCCGTCCCTCATACAACAGATATTGCCACCCATCCGGTAGACCTCGTCCAGATCGTGGGAGACGAAGATCACCGGTTTGCCCGCCTGCGGCAGTGTCTGCAGCATCTCCTGCTCCAGTTCCCATTTCAGCATGGTATCCATGGCGGAAAATGGCTCATCCAGGAGAATCACTTCCGGATCCTGGGCTGCGATGCGTGCCATGGCAGTGCGCTGCTTCTGTCCGCCGGACAATTCGCCCGGAAGCCTGTCTCCAAGATCTGCGATTCGGAACTGCTCGAGGAACGGATCCGCGGCGGACCTTGCGGGTTTTCTGCCCATACCCGCCAGAATATTCTCGCGGACCGTCATGTGCGGGAACAGGGCATAATCCTGGAACATATAGCCCGTGTGCCGTTTCTGCGGGATCACATTGATCTTCTGCGCGGAATCAAACAGAACCCTGCTTCCCAGAGTGATGGTTCCTTCATCCGGACGTTCGATTCCGGAGATGCATTTGAGAGTCATCGTCTTGCCACACCCGGAAGGCCCCAGCAGCGAGAGGATCCCGTTCTCGGTCTCCAGATCTGCCTCAAGGAAGAAACTCCCTATTCTTTTTCTGATATGTACCTGCAGCTTCATTTTATTTCCTTCCGAATCAGTAGCGGTTCACATTTTTCATGTGCCTGCCGGTTATCAGGTTCATGGCAAGGATGATCAGGAAGGCGATGACCAGGATCACACCGGTCCAGAAGCCTGCCGTGGCGTAGTCACCGTTCTGGATGACCATCGCGATCTTCTGGGAGATCGTTCCCGTCTTGCCGGGGATGTTCCCGGCCAGCATGGACGTGGCACCGTATTCCCCGAGAGCGCGGGCAAAGGTCAGGATGGTTCCGGCTGTGATGCCGGGACCCGCACAGGGCATGATCACCCGCCAGAAGATCCGCGTCTCGCTCATGCCCAGCGTCCTGGCTGCATAGACCAGGTTCGCGTCAACCTGCTCAAAGGCGGCGCGGGCGTTCCGGTACATCAGCGGAAATGAGATGACCGTGGCTGCGAGGATGCATCCAAGCCACGTCTGCACGGCCTTGATGCCGAAGTGGGTGTACAGAGCGCCCCCCAATGGACGCCTCGTAGAGAAGATCAGCAGCAGGAAGAACCCTGCCACGGTGGGTGGCAGGACCATGGGAAGTGTGAGGATCCCATCCACGACTGCCTTAATGTCCGGAGAGGCTTTGATGACTTTCCGGGCGGCAAAGATCCCCAGGAAAAAGGAGAGGATGGTCGCAACCACTCCGGTTTTCAGGGAGATCAGCAGCGGGCTCCAGTCCAGAGAGGAGAGGAACTTGGTCAGATCAGACATTTTCAGCTCCTTTTGATATATGCATACAGATTGCAGATTCGTTCTGGCAGCGGATCTGTGTGCAGGTGCCCGGGCGGCTTATTCAGCCTCCGTCTGCTCTTCGGCACCCACATTAGTATCGAAATAATAGGAGTCGAAGATTTCCTTGGCTGTATCGGAGACCAGGAAAGCGACAAAATCAGCGGCTGCTGCCTGCGCGGTCTCATCCGCTTCCGGGTTCACGATCGCAGCGGCCGGATAGATCACGTCGCCTGTCAGCTCATAGGGAACCTTCTCGAGGATGAGAAGGGTGTCTTCGAAGCCATAGGTATCCGAATAGTAAGTGGTGCCGACTTCATTGGCCCCTTCCGAGACTGCTGCGGCTACGGCGCCGACGTTGGCGCACTCATTGATCTCGATGCCGCCCAGCGCCTCGGAGACTTCCTGGGTCGTGATCGCCGAGACGTCTCCATCCTCCGGAACTTCGATCATACCGGCATTGACAAGAGCCTGGCGGGTGTATTTGCCTACAGGAACAGAACCGTCCGCAAGGGCGAAACTGGATGCGGAAGCAAGATCTGCAAGTCCGGTGACTTTGGTATCGCTGCCGTCATATGTGACGACGCAGACCTGGTTATTGACCACATCGACCCTTGTGCCGTCTGTCACAAGCCCTTTGTCTTCCAGTTCATTCATCTGTTTCTGAGCTGCAGAGAAGAATACATCGCAGGCAGCGCCTTCTTCGATCTGTGTCATCAGGGTTCCCGAACTGTCGTAACTCGGAACGATGGTGACATTGGGCTGAAGTTCGTTGTAGGCAGGAATGATACTCTGATCCAGGACTGTATTCAGGCTCTTTGCCGCAAACACGATGATCTCCGTCTCCGGGAAC
>OMSN01000285.1 GCA_900313765.1 uncultured Eubacteriales bacterium | reverse complement strand
CGGAAGAAATGAACGGCAAACGGCTGGACCTGGTCATGAGCACGCTGCTGGATAACTGTTCCAGGTCCGTCTGCCAGAAAATGATCGAGGATGGCCTGGTAACATGCGGCGGCAGCTCCTGTTCAAAACCTGGGCAGAAGATGAGGAGCGGACAGGTTCTGACCGTCTGTATACCGCAGCCCGAAGAGATCACGATCGAAGCGCAGGACATTCCGCTGGATATTCTGTATGAAGACGATGATCTGATCGTGGTGAACAAACCCAAGGGGATGGTCGTTCATCCGGCGCCAGGCCATTACAGCGGCACACTGGTAAACGCCCTTATGTACCACTGTAAAGACAGCCTGTCCGGGATCAATGGAGTGCTGCGGCCCGGGATCGTCCACAGGATCGACCGGGACACAACCGGATCCCTGGTGGTCGCCAAGACCGATGCGGCACACAACAGTCTCAGTCAGCAGCTGAAGGACCATACCATCAACAGGCGCTACCGGGCTATTGTTCACGGTAATCTGCGTCTGGATGAAGGCGTGATCGACGCCCCGATCGGAAGACATCCGCAGGACCGCAAGAAGATGGCTGTCCTGAGACCCGGTCAGGGTACAAGCAGAGATGCGGTTACGCATTATACGGTTCTGGAACGTTTCGGCCAGTATACCTACATCGAATGCAGACTGGAGACAGGAAGGACCCATCAGATCCGCGTTCACATGGCTTCCATAGGTCATCCGGTACTGGGGGATGCCGTGTACGGCCCAAAAAAGGCCCCATTTTCCCTCGAAGGCCAGACATTGCATGCGATGGTACTTGGATTCATTCATCCCACTACAGGGCAATATATGGAGTTTCAGGCACCCCTGCCGGATTATTTTGAACGATTACTCGCTAAAATGAGAGCATCCTCCTGAATGGCTTGTGCAAACATGCTTGACATATCTTTTCACCGACCTTTAAAATAGTAAACAGGGGGGATGCAGAATTCCATCTGTCATTTTCTCAGGCTGACTGTTGTTGTACGAATGGAGGGATGTAGTAATTATGAAAAGAAAACTTGCACTGATCACGATTGCCACAGTCTTGACCGCAGCTCTGGGGATGAATGTCTTTGCTGCAGACAGTTACACGATTGCCACGGATACAGTTTTCAAACCATTCGAATATACCGATGAAGAAGGAGAATTTGTTGGTATCGATGTGGATCTTCTTGCAGCAATAGCACAGGACCAGGGATTTGAGTATGAACTGAAGAGCCTGGGATGGGATCCGGCCATTGAAGCCTGCAGGAAAGGAGAGGCAGACGGCATGATCGCCGGTGCATCCATAACGGAAGAGCGTGCCGAGGATGAATGGTATTTTTCGGACGGTTATTACTTCATGACACAGTGCCTTGCTGCCCGGATCGATGAAGAGATAAAAGGTTTTGAGGACCTGAAGGGGAAGACTGTCGGAGTCAAGAAGGGAACGCTCGGCGCACTCTATGCAGTGAAACTGAAAGACCAGTATGGGTTCGATGTTAAGTATTATGACGGTTCTCTTACCATGTACTATGGGGTTGAGACCAGAGAAGTTGCGGCATGCTTCGAAGATACCCAGATCATGAAGATCCAGATTCAGGATCTGCAGCTCAGTATGGAGATTATAGAAGGGTCTGAGAATGAAGGTTCGCCCTACGGCTTTGTAGTATTCTCAGAAGATAAGAAGGAGCTTCTGGATAAGTTCAATGCAGGTCTTGCCAATATCATTGCTAACGGTACTTATGAAGAGATCATAGCAAAATATCAATAACAAGGAGGAGATTCGATGAAACTGCAAGATTTAAACAGCATCAAAGAACGCGTTTTATCGGACGTTTTGGAAACAACCGAAACGACCCGCGTTCTGGTAGGCTTAGCAACCTGCGGTATCGCCAGCGGTGCACGTCCCGTGCTGCGCACTCTGGCGGATGGAGTGCAGAACAAGAACCTTACTGACAAAATCGTTGTTTCCCAGACTGGCTGCATCGGACTTTGCCAGTATGAACCTATCGTGGAAGTGATCAAGCCCGGTGAGCCCAAGGTCACCTATGTCCATATGAATCCCGAGAAGGCTGAGGAGGTCCTTACCCGCCATCTTATCGGCGGACATGTCGTCCGCGACTATACCCTCGAATCGTCCAATCTCAAATAATTAAGGAGGAGCCTCAAATATGTATCGTTCAACAGTATTGGTTTGCGGCGGAACGGGATGTACTTCCTCCGGCAGCATCCAGGTTATGGATAACCTGAAGGAAGAGATCAAGAAACATGGTCTTGCAGAGGAAGTCGAAGTCGTCCAGACCGGATGTCATGGTCTCTGCGCGTTAGGACCGATCGTCATTGTCTATCCCGATGCAACCTATTATGCAAACGTCCAGCCCGAAGACGCTGCCGAGATCGTTGC
>OMSN01000288.1 GCA_900313765.1 uncultured Eubacteriales bacterium | reverse complement strand
GCAGCGCGTCCAGAGTGCTCCTTGTGAATTCCGCCAGCTCATCGAGAAACAATATCCCCCCATGAGCCAGGGAGACCTCTCCCGGCTGTGCATAGGTTCCCCCGCCGATCATGGCATTCAATGAGATATTGTGGTGCGGAGCACGAAAGGGCCGGATCCTGACAAGTCCCTCCCCAGGTTTCAGGTTTCCGGCAATGCTCTGGATCTTTGTCACTTCAAGCGCTTCTTCCTCCGTCATCTTAGGCAGTATGCCCGGAATCCTGGAAGCGACCATGCTCTTCCCACATCCAGGTTCACCGATCATCAGAAGATTATGGCCGCCCGCTGCCGCCAGAATGACTGCTTCAAGAAGTGCCCTCTGTCCCTTCACATCCGAAAAATCATCCACTTTTCTTCCCGTTTCTTCCTGCGGTTTTTCCTGCTCACTGAGTCCGGTACTTACTTCTCTTCCTTCCAACAGTTTGACAGCTTCTTCCAGTGTATGCAGCCCATATGTCCTGATTCCACTGATCTTCCTGGCTTCCTGCAGGTTTTCACCTGGTACAACTGCCATCTTAAAACCACACTGCCTTGCAGCAGTGATCATGGAGAGCACTCCTGTACATGGCCGGATCCTTCCATCCAGGGATAGTTCCCCGATAAACACATATTGATCAATATTCCTTGCCTCAATCTGCTCTGTCTCATCAAGAAGCGCCAGTGTCATACCGAGATCATAATGCAAGCCTCTCTTACACGTATTACCCGGTGCGAGACTGATCAATGTCTTGTCTTTCGGCAGGTCATATCCGTAACAGGTCATCGCTGCTTGCATCCGCTCACCCGCTTCCTTCACAGCCTGGTCACCCAGGCCGATGATAGAGATCATCTGCTGTTGTCCTCTGATCGTTGCAGCCTCGATCTCCACCGGAAATCCTTCAATCCCTTCCAGGGCCATACTTCTTACCATGGTAGCCATGATTCGTTCTCACCCATCTCCTTCCTGATCAGCATCTCCTGCTCCGCGTGGGAGATCTTTCCTTCTACGAACATGCGGTACTGTTCTCTCGGATCATTGCTGAAACAGCCTAATACACGGGATGTATCTGTCAATTCATAGATCATCTCTGTACACTTTTGTTTTCTCCTGCTGTTTATGCAGCTCTTATCATCTACAAATTTCCCATAGCTGCTGTATACATAATCCAGGGGTTCTCTCACCATTTTCGCCTTCACCGGGTTAAGATGAATATACCTGCTCGCCTCCAGAAAGTATCGCTCGTCCTCGATCAGGCAGGCAGTGTACCGGCTCTCAAATACGTGCCCTGTAAAATGGTACTTGTGGTTAAAATCCATACTATATGGGTGAAGCATCTTCTGCATGATCTTCCAGAGTTCCACCTCGTCCGTCCCCACTATGACATGGAAATGATTCGACATCAGGCATATGGAATGGATCCTGAATCCATACTGCTTTCTCGCTAATGCCACACATTCCAGAAACCGCATATAATCTGAATTGTCCTTAAACAAAACTGTCCTCCGGTTTCCCCTGCTCATTACATGATATGTAGCCCCCGGGTACCAGATCCGTTTCTTCCTGCTCATATAACTAATCCTATTATACGGATTTATTGGGTGTCAAACTGCACAGCCATTTCATAAAACGGGTCACTCCTGGCCCGTCTTCGTCCTTCCTAACGCCTGTGCAAATCCGAGGATCCTTGACTGCATCGCTGCGTCACAGGAGTTGAACAATTCCAGCAATTCCCCGGCTTCCGTACGAACATCGATTGCTATGATCTTAGACGGATTGCTCCTTGTACCGTGTGTCTCCACTCCGCTGAGCAGCCATTCCGGTGTCACGTCCAACACTTTGCATATGACCAGGATCTTTTCCGCAGTCGGGTTTGTCTTCTTCTTTTTCCAATCGCTGACAGTACTCTCCGGAATTCCGGTTCTTATTGCAAATTCCTTCTGCGTGATCTCAAGTTCGCTGATCCTGGCAAATATACGGTCTCTGATCGTCATAACATAATTACCTTCCTGTGTCCTATACAAGGCACTCTGTGCCCCATCTTCTCTGTCATCCGAATCCAGGCACACAGCTGCCTCATCTTCTCCCCTTCAGAAAACTCTGAGATTCATTGTCAACACCATCTCAGAAGCGTAATGAAATTAATACTATTTTACGGATTTTAAACCCTGAAACAATGCCTGTCAAGCCGGAAGTAATTTGTTCACAAATTGTTCACGGTGACAGGCACCTGTATCTTGGAGCCTCCCTGCAGTGCCGTGTACACGTACCGGCTGACGGCATCCCACGCCTCACCGCAGAACTTACCATTCATCAGGTGATAGAAATCATCCTGCTGCGGCGTGCGTTTGAGCAGG
>OMSN01000291.1 GCA_900313765.1 uncultured Eubacteriales bacterium | reverse complement strand
ATATACGCCTTCTTTGTGAAAGCATTCTTCCCGAAGATCGGCTGGCTGGTCATGACCGGCCTGTATGTACTCGGGATCGTAACCGGGATCCTGATCGCGCTGCTCTTCCGGCGTACTCTGTTCAAGGGGGAGGCAGTTCCGTTTGTAATGGAACTTCCCAATTACCGTCTGCCCAGCCCGCGCAATGTCCTGCAGCTTCTCTGGGAGAAGGCGAAAGATTTCCTGCAGAGAGCATTCTCCGTAATCCTGGTTGCGACCATTGTAGTCTGGTTCCTGCAGAGTTTTGATTTTGATCTGAACCTTGTTTCGAATTCCAGAGAAAGTATTCTGGCTGTGATCTCCGGCTTCCTGGTACCGCTGTTCAGACCCGCAGGCCTTGGAGACTGGCGGATCGTCACTTCTCTGGTCAGCGGATTCATGGCCAAGGAGAGTGTTGTCTCCATCATGCGAGTACTGTATGGAAATGAAGGCGGCGTGAGTGCTGTGATGTCATCGCTGACTGCAGCGTCTGTCCTGGTCTTCAGTCTGCTGTATACGCCGTGTGTGGCTGCCATCGCTTCGATCAAGCGTGAACTTGGAAGACACTGGGCAGTCGGTGTCGTGCTGTTCCAGTGCTCGATTGCCTGGATCGCTGCGGTCCTGGTCCACCTGATCGGAATGGCGCTGGGAATGGGGTGAGCTGTATGAATGCAATAGATGTGCTGCTTCTGATCCTGCTGATCGTGATCCTGGCACTGGCTGTCCGGAAGATCTACAGAGACAAAAAGTCCGGTAAGATGTGCAGCTGCGGATGCACAGGTTCAGGCGGATGCAGCGGAAACTGTCAGTTCTGCCGGAGCAGTTCCGCCTGCAGCCGGTCTGAGAAGCAATAATATAAAGAATAATACAAAGAAAACAGGGGATTCCCGGCTGGGGATCCCCTGTTCGCGTCCGGCACAGACCCCGGGATCTGTGCTTTCCGCATTTTATAGAAGGTGCAACTCTATTCCTGTTTCTTGCGGTTACCGTACAGTACAACAACACGCTGTATGAAGATGAACAGAAGCAGCAGAAGGCCTGTTGCGATCTTGCCCCACCAGGACAGCAGGTTGCCGTTGAATGTGATCAGTGCCGGGATCGCTGATTTCAGCAGTACCCCGAACAGTGTTCCGATCATGTAACCTACACCGCCGGTCATCAGAGTTCCTCCGATTACGGCACAGGTGATGACCTCCAGTTCGCCGCCCTGCAGTGCCAGGTTCCAGCCGCTCTTGACGTAGATGGTATACGCAAAACCTGCCAGCACGGAGCAGAATCCGTTAAATGCATAGACCAGAATCTTGGTGCGGGCTACAGGAAGTCCCATGAGCTTTGCGGACTGCTCATTTCCGCCGACTGCGTATACATTTCTTCCAAAACGAGTCTTCTGCAGAAGGATCGTCCCGATGATGATCATGACTATGAACAGCAGCAGGTTGAAGTTGATGTAGCAGATCGGTTTGATCTTCGCCCATTCGCCGTCTTCATTCCACCACTTGATATAGATCTTGAAAGAGGCAAGGGCATCGATCATCTCGTTGTTGATCTCTATGGATTCGCGGCTGATCAGTGAGCACACGCCTCTGGTCAGGAACATCCCTGTCAGGGTCATGATGAAGGGCGGTACATTCAGATAGTGAATGCCTGCACCCATCAGAGCGCCGAGTCCGACGCCAACCACCAGCGAAAATGCAAGGCAGGCCAGCGGATGGAACCCCAGATGTGTGGTGCCGAACGCAATGAACATGCCGGTGAGGGAAGACACTGCTCCAACGGACAGATCTATGCCTCCTGTGATCAGGACCATGGTCATACCGACTGCGCTGATGCCATAGTACGCGTTCTCTGTAAACATACTGATCACAAGAGTTCGCAGGGAGGTGAATCCCTTGTCTCCGTACATGACAGCGCCGAAGATATAGATGATCAGAAAGATGCCGACCGTGGCATAGACCATGATATATTTCGGATTCATGATGCGGGAAAGAAGGCTCTGACGTTTTCTGCTTGTTGTATTCATGACATTACCCCCTTTCTCAGCTCTGCTTCGCCCGTGCGCGTGCTTCTGAGCGTTTTGCGAAGTATTCTCTCACAGGTTCACTCTGAAGTACGATGACGACCGCAATGATCATGGCCTTGAATGCCATGGTCGCCTCCGCAACGATTCCGAAGTAATAGACGAAGGTTACAATGGTTCGGATGATGATGGATCCGATCAGAGTACCGACAAGACTGAACTTGCCTCCGGTCATGGCCGTTCCGCCGATAACAACTGCCAGAATGGCATCCATCTCATAGTTGATGCCCGCGTTGTTCGAGTC
>OMSN01000294.1 GCA_900313765.1 uncultured Eubacteriales bacterium | reverse complement strand
TGCCTATACCTTTGCCGAGATGGTCATGTCACAGGGAGTAAGCTATCTGAATGAGGACGGCACTTTCAACGTGACCTCCCCCGAAGCGAAGAAGGCGTTCGAAGCCCTGGCGGATCTGGTTATCGGAGATGAGCCGGTAACGGATCTTGAGGGATTGACTACTGCGGGCGTACTGGAGAATTTCCAGAAGCTGTATGCGGACCAGGCTCTGTTCGTTCCGCACGGACCATGGGTCATCGCAGACGGTCTTACCACATTTGGTCTGGAGTACGGAACAGACTTCGATTATGTCGCACTTCCGTGGTTTGGTGATGAGGTGGCGTTCCCGGCAGAGACCGGATGGTGCTTCTCCATCAATGCGGCCAGCGAGCATAAAGAAGCGGCGAACCGCTTCCTGGATTATCTGTTCTCTGATGAGGTCCTGATGGAGAACAATGTGGCCTGTGGACAGATTCCGTCCAAGAAGAGCGTCGCGACGAGCGAAGAGTATCTTGAAAAATTCCCGTATGCAAAGCCGTTGGTGGATATCCTTGAGAAAGCTTCTTTCATCGGATTCTTCAACACAGACCGGTTCAAGGAAGTGATCGACAATACATTCGTGGATTACTGCACAGGTATGTATGAATCTTCCGATGCCGCTCTCGCGGACATGGAGGAGAAACTGAACGGGATCATGTAAACAGACACAGACCGGAAGCGTGGTTTTATGAAGAAGGGTAATCGCAGATTTCTGCTGTTGGTTCTGGTTCCGTGCTTTGCAGAGGTGTTTGTATTCCTGGTGCTCCCGATCATCGGGACGTGCCTGATCTCCTTTATGGAGTACAATCCTCTGCACAGTGAAAACTCTTTTGTCGGAATCAATAATTATGTCCGGCTGCTGCATGACCAGTCGTTCTTTAAAGCGATGGGCAATACGCTTGTATTTACATTTTCCGCAGTCGCGATCAATATCGTGCTCGCGCTGGCGATGGCGGTCGCCATCAGCCAGTTCGAGTCAAACCGCACGAGGAGCTTCTTCCGCATGATGGTGTTCCTGCCGTGCATCGCGCCTATGGTCGCTTCAGCAGTGGTGTGGTTGAGATCCCTGTACGAGCCGCGCGGCGGTATGTTTAACGCTCTCCTGAGAACATTCGGGTTAGAGGGCATCTCCTGGGTGGGGGATGCCCGGTATCTGATGGTCTCCGTCATCATCTTTACGCTGTGGGCTGACATCGGCTACAACGTGATCCTTTTCTCCGCAGGGATCGATGGTATTCCCGGAAATCTGTATGAGTCAGCGAAACTGGACGGTGCGGGACGGTGGCAGCTGTTCAGGAATATCACGCTGCCATTGCTGGGGAGAACGACTACGTTCATCCTTCTGATGACACTGACGTCCTATTTCCAGATGTTCGCGCAGTTTCAGATCTTTGCCCCGAAGGAAGGTCCGCAGCAGTCCGGCCTGGTTATGACCGGATATATCTACAAACAGGCATTCGTTGTCAAGGAGATGGGATACGCGGCAGCGATCTCCATGGCACTGTTTGCAGTGATCCTGGTTGTCTCCGCTGTTCAGCAGAGGATCAACAGGGTAGACTGGGAGTATTGATATGACTATGAAGACAAAGAAAAGATTCTATCAGAGAGAGGGCTTCCGGGTGCGGCTGGTGCTGTTTCTTGCAATGATTGTGGTCTCACTGATTATTGTGGTCCCGTATGTCTGGATGCTTTCCAATTCGTTCAAGTCCACAAAAGAGACACTGGTAGATGCTTCGCACTTGCTGCCAAAGGATCCCACCATTGACGGCTACCGCAAGGTGCTGACCGACTCTCCGTTCTTCTACTGGCTTCGCAATTCCCTGATCATTACGGTGTCGGACACGGTGATCATCCTCTTTACGAGCACGATCCTCGGCTACCTGTTCTCCAGATTTGAGTTCCGCGGCAAACGGTTCCTGTTCATGATGCTGCTGTTCACCATGATGGTGCCGGCCCAGGTCACAATGATCACAAAGTTCATCCTGATCGACCGGATCGGCCTGTATGACAATCTGCTGGCTCTGATCATCCCCGCTATGGTCAGTGCGTTCGGTGTGTATCTGTGCAGGCAGTATTGTGATGAGATCCCCAGGGAACTTCTGGAGAGTGCCAGAATAGACGGCGCAGGACATTTCCAGGTCTATATCCATATCGTACTTCCGCAGATCCGCCCGGCGATCGGATCGCTGGCAATCTTTACATTTCTGGAGATCTGGAATGACTATCTGAACCCGCTGCTGTACCTGTCGTCTACGAATAAACAGACACTTCCACTGGCGCTGTCCTTCTTCTCAT
>OMSN01000295.1 GCA_900313765.1 uncultured Eubacteriales bacterium | reverse complement strand
AAGAGCGCCGACGGTGAACAGAGTCTTCATCGGGATTCCATCCATGGGAAGTCTTTCCTTGATCAGGTTAACAACGGGCTCTCCTGCCATGCACATGATCACTGTAGGGATCAGGGAGAAGCAGATGTGAGAGATCCAGGGAAGTACATAGTCAACGAGAGGGAGCTTGTCGTATTCTCTCTTGTCTACCCATGCCCAGCCCATGTGCTGCCAGATCAGGTTCATGGTTGCCGTGCCGTAGAACAGGACAGTACCTATCGTACCGACCATGGTTCCGAAGGAAGTTGCCAGCGCGGTTCCCTCTGCGGAAGCGGGATCCAGACCGTAGCTCTTAAGAGCGATCATTGCCAGCGGGATGCCGATGTAGGATACGGCACGAACGTCTGCGGAAACGGTTCCGCCGGGAGTTACCAGCGCGATGTAAACGACCTGCATCGCCGCGCCGACCATGATGCCGGTGGGGATATCGCCGAGTACGATGCCGCAGACCAGACCGCCGATCAGGGGTCTTCCTAATGTGTAGTTACCGATGGATGTGCCTCCCAGACCGGGCATACTGGAGAGGGATGCAAACAATCCGAGAATAATTGCCTGGAATATATTAATAGACATTTCGGTCTCCTTTTCGTGTATCGATTTTTGGACAGATACGATCAGTCAGTATAGCCGAACTGGCCTCTGAACTTCTTCCAGTTGCCGATCGCCGTCTCTTTGAGCAGAGCGAACTCAACTTCATAACCCGCCTTTGTGATCGCCTCGAGTGCATCTGCCTCTTCCTGTGTGATGGACTGGTTGTTGCCGAGCTTTGTTGCGCCGGGTCTGTCATTGCAGGGGCCGATGATAACGGTCTTGACATCGCTGGGAACGATGCCTGCGTCCACGAGGATCTTCTTCATGTCGATGGGATTCTTGGTGATCAGGAAATACTTATCCTTGGAAGCAAGTACCTTGGGTGCTTTTGCGATGAACTCGTCAACCGCCCATACGAATGTCTTCTTGTCGGAAGCACTCTTGTATGCGCCCTTAAGGACGGGGTTCTTAGCTGCTGCATCGTTGACAGCGATCAGGCCTGTGCAGGGATACTCCAGGGACCATCTTGTAACGGTCTGGCCATGGATCATTCTGTCATCTACTCGTACGAAAGAAATAGACATAATAACCTCCTAATGTGAGCTAAAGTTGAACTGAAACAGGATTACAAATCTTCCTCTTCATCGTCATCTGTCGCAACGATGAATTCCTTAATCTGCTCCCTGGCGCCTTCAATGATCTCTTCCTTGAGTTCCTCGGTATCGACATCGTCTTTACCCAGAACTGCCGTAAGAACCAGAGGAAGGTTCATACCGCCGATCATCGTTGTCTTTGCAAGAAGGCCTTTCTCAGCGATGACATTTGCTGCGGTTGCAAGGGGCGATCCGCCGACGATATCCGCGAACATGATGATCTCGTCATCCTCACCGACAACAGAGAGAAGCTCTCTCACGTTATCAGCGAATTCATCAGCGCCCATGCCGTTTTTGAGGCTGGTGGAAAGAACGTCCTCTCTGTCCTCGCCGCCGAGCATTGTCACTGCTTTGTGAAGACCGGGTGCAAATTCACCGTGGCTGACCAGTACTACATACTTCAACTGCGTGTCCTCCTTTCTTTCTGAACCCCTGAGGCTTCAGAATATTAAAAAATCATTAATTACTGATAAAAAGTATATAAAAACGGCGACGCTTGTTCATCTCACAAGTGTCACCGTTTTGCCATGACAATTGTCATCAAAAAAATGACAATTGTCACATGGTTCAGTATTCATTTATCTGCAGGCTCTTTAAGTAGTTATTGATCGTCCGGTTCCATATGATCTGTTCCATTCGGATATTGGACCGGCTCTCCAAAATAGAGCGCACTGCAAGTCCGATCTCTTCCTTCGCGTTCTCATATCCCCTGAACCGGGGCTGGATCACCGACTTTTCCATAGCGCTTTCCAGAATATCCAGGTTAAAGGCTTCTCCCGTATTCCGTGTGATCCTGCTGAGCGAATCTTCCGTCTGCGTCACCTGCGGCAAAACAGAGATGCCCGCAGAATAATCGAAAATCTCAGACTGGATCACGGGATCCATGGTCAGAAGCTTCATGAACTCCCAGGCCATAGCTTCCTGTGCCGTGTTCTCACTCATCGCAATGGAGAGTATGTCGAGCCTGGAGTTATTATCCCCGTTCGGTCCCGACGGCATTGTCAGGCAGTCCCATTCGAATCCGGAATATTTCTTGATGCTGAGCTCCCGGGACTTATAGGCCCGGTATTCGGAGAACAGC
>OMSN01000298.1 GCA_900313765.1 uncultured Eubacteriales bacterium | reverse complement strand
AAAAAAGCCCTTACGATCCTTGATGCCCAGGATAAGATGCTCAGCTGCATCCTGATCGGCAACAACCTGGTCAACATCTCCGCGTCCTCTCTTGCCACAACACTTGCGATCCGCCTGTTCGGGTCCAGGGCAGTGGGATACACCACCGGGCTTCTGACCCTGTTTGTACTCATTTTCGGAGAGATCACGCCGAAGAACGCGGCAAATGTGTACTCTGAGAAGTATTCGCTCCGATATGCCGGCATCATTCATTTCCTGATGATCATCATGACCCCGCTGATTCTGCTGGTCAATCTGCTGGCGAACGGGGTGATGAAGCTGTTTCATATCGACAAAGACGGAGGGGACTCCACGATCACCGAGGATGAGATCCGGACCATGGTCGAAGTCAGCCATCAGGACGGCGAGACCACCGGAGTCGAGCGCGAGATGATCAACAATGTCTATGATTTCGGCGATCAGAGGGCGAAGGATATCTGCGTTCCACGTGCCGACATCATATCGATCAGTGTGGACGACAGCTACGAAGAAGTTGCCGACATCTACCGCAGCGAACATTTCACCAGGCTTCCTGTCTATGAAAATGACCGTGACCACATCGTCGGCATCCTGAATATCAAGGACTTCTGTTTTGTGGAAGATAAGGAGAATTTCTCACCCAGGAGCATGATGTACCCGCCCTACTATACCTTTGAGACCAAGAAGATCTCCGAACTGATGGTTGAGATGCGCGATCATGCTTCCACGGTGACCATCGTTCTGGATGAGTATGGCTCCGCCACAGGCATGATCACCTTTGAAGATCTGATTGAGGAACTGGTCGGTGAGATCCGGGATGAGTACGATCAGGATGAGCAGGATCTGATCCGGAAACTGTCTGACAGACAGTATCTGGTCGCAGGAAGTGTCAAGCTCGATGATCTGAATGATGCTACCGGCCTTGAACTGGATTCAGAGGATTATGACTCCATTGGCGGCTACCTGATCGAGCATCTGGGACACCTTGCCAAGAAGGGAGAGAGGATCACGGACGAGACGGGCATGATACTGATCGCTGATAAAGTCAACCAGAACCGCATCGAGAAGGTCCGTATCGTCCTTCCTGAGAAAGAAGAATAATAATATACGTGCATGAATGAGATTCAGATATCTTCGATCGTCAGCTTCTCGCCGCCGATCTTCAGAAGATTCTGAATCTCTTCTGTTGTAAGGTCAAGATACGCCGACACTTCTTCAATCGAAGGCTTATGCTCCAGCTGCTCTTCCAGTTCATGGACGGACTGTGCCAGCCGGTTCATACGATTCAGCACCTTTGCCTCACTGCTGAGTTCATCGAGCATCTGCTGTATCCGCTCTTCCAGGTACTGTGTGATACGGTTGAGCAGTTTCACCCGGTACGCGGCAAGTGAAGTCTCCTTCTCCAGTTCATCCATTGCAATAAGGAGACCTACATTGGCTTCCTGGATCAGGTCCTCTGCATCGATCCTTCGATCATTCCTCTCAAACTCGCCGGCCAGATCACAGGCTGCTGCCAGATATCTCGATACCAGGACATCACGGGACTGTCTGTCCCCCTGGGCAGCCTGATGGAACATCTGCAGCTCCACTTCAGGCGGAAGTTCGGATATCGCGTCCAGCTCCTCCAGATAACTCTCCAGGGACGGCCTGTGCATTCCGTCGTGGCTCATTTCCTCTGTCTCAGGGTCGTAGACTTCTATCCCCATCTGGCTCAGATAGGCATAGATCATCTGCATCTTCTCATCATCAAGAGACAGATCCCCGAATGCATCCTGTATCATGCCCAGGGACAGTCTGTCTCCGTTGTCAGAAGCTAATTGCGTCAGTTCATGCAGTTTATCCCTGAACAGTTTTGTTTCGTCTGCCACGCCGCTCTCCTGTCCTGCACCGGATCAATAATCCTGGCTCTCCATATAGTTCATATATTTTACAACCATCAGCGCGATCTTCAGAGTGATGGCGTCTTCAAACACCCGAAGATCCAGCCCGGTCTGTTTCTGGAGTTTATCCAGACGGTAAACCAGTGTATTTCTGTGAATGTACAGCTGACGGCTGGTCTCAGACACATTCAGGCTGTTCTCGAAGAACTTGTTGATTGTTGTAAGTGTCTCTTCGTCAAAGTCATCCGGGCTCTTGCCTTCAAACACTTCCCTGATGAACATCTTGCACAGCGGAATCGGAAGCTGGTAGATCAGGCGGCCGATCCCCAGCGAACTGTATGCGATCACCTGGCTGCCGGCGAAGAAGATCTTGCCGACATT
>OMSN01000300.1 GCA_900313765.1 uncultured Eubacteriales bacterium | reverse complement strand
CATGCAGAATATCACAGAGCAGCCTTCCGGCTGCTTCATTGGACATGTGGCCGTTCTCACCGAGGATCCTTCGTTTCAGAGGATACGGATATGGTCCGACCTGCAGCATGTTCACATCATGGTTGGCTTCCAGCAGCAGTCCGTCCAGTCCCGACAGCATGGAAACCGTGTATTCATCATAGCTTCCTATATCTGTGGCCACAGCAAAGGTACTTTTCCCGTCACCCAGGCGGTATCCCACCGGCTGCGCCGCATCATGACAGATATGGAACGGATGTACATCGAGATCACCGATCCGGAAGACTTCATCTTCACGTATAACATGAAAAAGCGCAGGATCAAGCCTGCCCATGGAAGAACTGCCCAATATATAATTCAGGGTCCCTCTGGTTCCATACACAGGTATCCTGTATTTTCTGCAGAGTACTCCTATACTTTTAATATGATCGATATGCTCATGTGTCACCAGAATGCCGTCCAGCTCGCCCGGCTTACGGTCCAGCATCCGCAGTCCCTCTTCGATCCGTCTGCCCGGAATCCCTGCATCGACCAATATCGATGTGTTTTCTGTTCCCGCGAAAGTGCAGTTACCGCTGCTCCCGCTGGCTATGCTGCAATAGTCCATGTTCCATCAATCCTCTGTCTATCTGTTCATACGTATTTTGCACACGATCGCTGCTGTTGTCAATCATTAACTGCGAATGCTCCTGAAAAAACACATCTTCAGGCTGTGCTTCAAACATTGAGTGGATTCTTCCGGCACTGTACCCGCGGGAGTTTTCCAGACGCGCAGCGCGCGTTTCCCTGTCTGCATACACGAACCAGATCTCATCACAGACCGACGCATATCCGGCCTGGATAAGCAGGGCTGCCTCGATCACGATCAGCGGTACTGACCGCTTATACAGTGCGATTCTTCTGTCCACTTCCTCCCGGACTACAGGATGCACTATATCATTGACCCTCTGCAGGAGCGCCGGATCCGCAAAAAGGACCTTTGCCGTCTGCTGCCGGTCCAGCTTTCCGCCGCGTATACAGTCATAGGGAGTCAGAAGAGCCGACAGCTCCTCAAAGCAGGGGCCGGGGCTCTCCTGAATCTCTCTCGCCACATCATCGCAGCGAATCAGGTATGCGCCATATTTATCATGCAGATATTCCAGTACCGTGCTCTTCCCGGCGCCGACACCGCCGGTGATCCCCAGCACCTTTGATTCATACGGCATATCTTTCTCTCCTTACATAACATGTGCACTCTTTGATCTCCCGGATTCCTTCTTCCGGTTTCTGAAGGGGCGGGTCAATAATCCTCTGTCCCACTGGCAAGAGGGCTTGCCGTGGAACAAGGCTTTTGACCCTGATATCATATCATTTTGCATCAAACCAGCTGGCGCCTGTATGCATGTCGATCTCCAGGCAGACAGAAAGCTTCGCAGCACCCGTCATCTCTTCCTGAAGGATCTTCCGGACTTTCTCTGTTTCCTCCGGGCGGGTCTCCACCAGGAGTTCATCATGGATCTGCAGCAGAAGCCGCGCACTGGTACATTCTTTTCGCAGGCGCTGATCCACCCGGATCATCGCGATCTTGATAATGTCCGCTGCAGTGCCCTGGATCGGAGCATTCATCGCCACACGTTCACCAAAGGAACGCTGCATGAAATTTGAGGAGTGCAGTTCCGGTATCGGGCGGCGTCTTCCGAACATTGTCACAGAATAACCGTCCGCTTTGGCACTTTCCACACAGTGGTCCAGGAACTGCTTGATACCCGGATATGTCACAAAATACTGACGGATATATTCCTGCGCTTCCTTCCGTGAAATACTCAGATCCTGGCTGAGACCGAAAGAACTGATACCGTACACGATTCCGAAATTCACAGCCTTTGCATTCCGGCGTTCCAGCGGCGTGACTTTATCCAAAGGCACATGGAACACCTGGGATGGTGTCTGGCCACATCCAGCTATGACCACAGGATATGCCTGTGGAATCTTGAAGACCTGAACACCCAGATAGCCCCTATCGAGGTGCATTATGACAAGTGGCCACTAAGCTTTACAACAAACAAGGACAACTGGACACTGATAGTAGGTCTTGCAGATGGTGACATAGAGTCATTGCATATTTCCGTAGAAGACAACAAGGATAATGTGCATGACCACATTGAGCGTGATTTCACCCCACAGGAATGGGAATACTACATAGGTGAAGGAGTAAAGTATAGGAGGTTTAAAGAATGAAAAGAACTTTGACAATACTCCTTC
>OMSN01000304.1 GCA_900313765.1 uncultured Eubacteriales bacterium | reverse complement strand
GTCTGCAGGCTGATCATAGTAATACAGTACGCCCGCCGGCTCATCCTCGCCCAGTTCCGCGTGCTGATAGGCATCCTTCGCCTCTTCCTCCTGTCCCAGAGCTTCGAGTGCCCTGCCGAGCCAGTACCAGACATGATTGTCCTTGGTACCTTCCAGTCTGCCCTCTCCCAGGTTCTCCGGGTAGATGAGCGCCTTCTCCAGCATCTGTCTGGCGCCGGCGGCATCTCCTGCCTTCAGGCTGCGGACCGCCATCTGGATCAGGCTGGTCTTGTACTGTGCGGGTACCTTGCCCTCTCCGCCTTCCCACGGGCGGAAGGAATGGCTCATGATGGCATCATAGACTTCACTGTACTGTCCAGCGGTATTCTTCAGAGTCAGTTCCTCTACCAGAAGATCGTCTCTCTTCAGAGGAAGCTCTTCATGCTTTCCGAAGCCCTCCAGCCTCTTCTCCACCGGGACATCCATCTTCTTGTAAAGCTGATCCAGTTCCAGGAAGACCCTGGCATCACTCTCATCCAGTGCGAACGCTGTCTCCATCTGACTGACAGCATCCTGCGGCCGGTTCATTTTATTGAAATAAACAAGAGACAGGTTGCGGTGCACTGTCGGGAAGCTGTCATCTTCCTTTGCTGAATCCTCCCACAGTTTCATCGCAGCTTCATACTGCAGCTTGTCATACAGAAGGCATCCCAGATAGTAGGAAGCCTTCGCAGCTTTCTCTCCATTTTCCTCCAGGGTATGGATCGCGTCCTTCAGGACCAGGATGTCTTCGAGCTTGTTCGGGAAGCAGTAGGCGGGATCATCCGACTCTGCCTTCCGGTACGCTTCCAGAGCCTGCTCGGTTCCCCGGAGCGCATAGCCGCGGTAATAATCCGCCAGCGGATGTTCACCGTCAAACAGGGCAAGGATTCCGGATGCTTCCTCGCACAGGCCTGCTTCCAGGAAGTCTCTGGCAGCTGCCAGGTAATTGCCTGAGAATCCGCGCATGAGAGACTGCATTCTCTCCAGATCTGCCGGATCCTGCGTGATCTCATACCGGACATAGTGTGACACATAGTCAAAGGGATCCACTTCCAGATTGGCCTTCACCTGCTCCAATGCACACTCCTGTCTTCCAAGCTTGCGCAGTACGGATGCTTTCAGGCCTCTTGCCTTGATATTGTGCGCGTTCTTGACCAGGCTCCTGTCGATAAAGTCAAGAGCTGCCGCATAATTCTGCCTTCTCATGGCGATCGCCGCAAGGTAGTAGAAGCCCATCTCCTGCATCTCATTGCTCCAGCAGGCCTTGTAGAAGCGGTCATAGGCTTCATCATCTCTTCCCAGGTACAGCAGGCAGACTCCGAGATTGTACATGGCCTCGCTGTTATAGGGGTTCGGCGTCATCATGGTGGCACGCTTGATGGATGCCTCAAAATAAGGCACCGCTGCTTCGAAGTTTCCTCTTCTCATCAGAAGCAGGCCGTAGGCATTGTTCACACGCATGTCACCCGGGTCTCTCTTCAGAGCTTCCAGATAGTAAGGATCCGGAAGGAAGGTGGCATGGCGGTACTGCTCGATATGCTCTGCCGTCAGAAGGAGTTCTTCATTGGTCAGGATCTCCTCGGGCTTCTTCGCCTTCTCGGCAGGTTTTGCCATCTCCGGGATCCCCTGTTCCACAGGCTGGTACTCCACCAGCACCTTCTCAGCGTCCCGCACCACGACACGCAGCTGTGTATCCTTCTGCGCATCTGTCGCAAACGTCTCTTCGAAAATGTTCACCGGAGACAGCTGTGTCTGCCGGGAGAATGCCAGGCAGCCATCCACATACAGTTCCACCGTGGCCGCTTCATGGGGCGCCGTAGCGTATACGATCACATGGGCGGATCCGTCCGCCTTCCGCTCCAGGTTCACAGCTGCGTCGATGGTCGCGTTCTTCACCTGCCCCACCTTCTTGTAAGGCATGAAATACTGCGTAAATGTCTTCTCCTCAAAGGGTTTGAGCCAGGAGAAGTCGGGCTGGTTATCGGTAAAGACACCGCACATCAGCTCGATGTACGGGCCGTCCTCATCGGTCAGATTGCGGTCCCAGGCCCTGCCGAAGTCGCCGCAGCCCCAGGTCCATTGTTTCTTGCCGGGAGATACATGGTGATCCGCCACATGGAGCAGTCCTGCCTCCACGCCATAGTCATAACCGCCGACAAAGTCATACGAGGACTTCTCCGCCATATAACTGGTCGGCACGGGAATATTCTT
>OMSN01000305.1 GCA_900313765.1 uncultured Eubacteriales bacterium | reverse complement strand
CCTGAAGCGGAACGTTCAGGTTGACCTTGGCGACTGCGGTCTTCATCAGGCTGATCGCCTTGGGAGTACCGACCCCCATATCCTTATGGACCCATGAACACTGTTCACGGATGTTGGCGATCTCGACCATATACGGATTGAGACCGGCCTTCTCAGCCACCTTCCGGAAGGTGGCCTCATGCATGCGCGGGGAACAGGAACATACCACGACTGCGGTGAGTCCGTATTCTCTGATGGAATCTGCGATCAGATTCTGCCCGTTCTCCGAGCACATATAGGTGTAATCCGTTGCAAACACTACTCCGGGCTGGCTCTTGGCTGCCTCGGCTACGGCTGCAACGTCGACCGTCGCTGCGATATTGCTTCCGCAGTGACAGACAAATACGCCGATTCTCTGCACGTAACTCACCTCCTCACTTTCTCTCGCGGCGCAGTACGCTCATCAACAGCTGCTGCGGTGTATCCGGATCCAGTCTGGAGGGGATATCCTCCGGATGCAGATGTGTACCGCCTCTTCTTCTCACCGCGGCCTGTCTCACACCGTCGATCAGCTTGCCGGGGCGCACGTCACGCGGACAGCGTTCCACACAGGCAAAGCATCCCAGACAGTTCCAGATGGTCTTTGACTCCATCAGCGCATTCATATCGCCTCTGGCGATATAGCTGGCAAACTGATGCGGCTTGATATCAAACTCATCATAGGCAGGACAGGAAGCGGAACATTTACCGCACTTCATGCACCGGCTGACGTCGCAGCCGCAGATCAGAAGAACTTCCTCGCGGATCTTCGCTTCTTCAAGTGTCATCAGTGCACCCCCTTCCCGTTTTCGATGCCCAGGGCCTGTGCTAGCACTTCAGAGATGTAGCGTACCGGCAGTTTATCCGGTCCCTCATACTTCTGAAGGTTGTAGTAACACAGAGGACATGCTGTGACCAGTTCCTCACAGCCGGAGGTCTTCGCATCCGCAAAGATCTTGCCGACCAGACGGTTGGTAAACTGAGGTTCCTCCAGCGAGCGATAGCCGCCGCAGCACTCATTTCTCATCTGGTACCGCACCGGAGTCGCTCCCACGGCCTCCAGAAAATCCTCGATGATGGAAGGATCTTCCGGATCATCAAACGCAAGGATCAAAGACGGCCTGAGAAGAAGACATCCGTAGTAGGCACCGATACGGTGGCCATTCAGCGAATGATTCGCCTTCTTCCTGATCTCATCAAAGCCGACCGCATCCCGGAGCAGCTCCAGATAATGGAGTACTTTTGTTTCGCCCTGGTAGGGCTCTGCAAACTGGGCGTAGCTGTTGGCACGGTCGCGGATATCCTGGACATTCTTCATGTCGTCATTGACGCGTTTCAGAACATGAAAACACCCGGAACATACCGTTACGAGGTCTCTTCCGTGTTCTTTGGCGTCATTCAGCGCACGGACCGAAGGGAGTTTGTTGCCCACCTCATCCGATCCGAGCGGATATACGCCTCCACAGCACTGCCAGTTGTCGATTTCCACAAGCGTAACTCCGAGCGCGGCGGCAGTTTCTCTGGTGTATCTGTCCAGATCCTTTGCCTTCGTCTTCAGAGTACAGCCCGGGAAATAGCTGTAAGTCAGATCCATAGTTACAGTCGACTCCTTTCCCTGACATCCATAGTTCACCATCCGCGATGTATTTTCAACAAAGCAAGTGGTCAGTTTCCGAGCAATTACTATGCCATATTGTTATTAATTTGTCAATTGGGAGAACTGTCAAAACAGACTCCTTCTTAAACAAGATTATACAAGTATAAAATATCAAAAAGAGATTACGTGGTCAACGCAATCTCCCTTTAACAAAGCACACTATAACGTTTTTTTACGATTTTTTTTTGAGAATTATCATGTATTCTGAACCATTGCAAAAGCACATACAATCTATTCAGTGAATGAATGAAATGTGTTCCGGAAATCAGTCCCTGTGCCCAAACAGATGGGTCTTGCTCTCTGTCCCTGCGATCAGTCTGCCGATGTTTGCCTTATGCCTCTCCCAGCACAGGGCGGTCAGCAGAAACGCAACTGTATACAGTTCGATCAGATGCGGATGTGTCATATGGAAATGACCGATCATTCCCATGAACAGGGTCATCAGGAAGAAAACCGCATATCAGACCAGCGATCCCAGAGATACATACTTGGTAGCGATGGAAACCACCAGAAACGAGGTCAGGGCAACGGCAAATATCAG
>OMSN01000310.1 GCA_900313765.1 uncultured Eubacteriales bacterium | reverse complement strand
GTACCTGAAAACTGTGCGGATCACCCGGCCTGCTGCGTCTGCACGCAGTACCCGTGTGTCCGGCTTCATCCCGCGTCACACAATTATACATTGTGATGCATCCTTCATCAAGTGAAAATGAAGAAACGTACGGCCCGTGCATCCGCAGAATGCCTGCGTTATCCCGGTATCGCGGCAAGCATGGCATCCAGGACCTCCAGGCTCCGGAAATGCCGGTCCACATATCGGTTCCGGATCCTGTCCTGACGCTGCGCGATCTGTTCCATGGCCTCTTCTGACACCTGAAATGAATACAGCTTCCCCACAGGTGCTGTGATCATATGGTAAAATGCCTGCCGTGCCGGCAGCATCAGGCTCTCGTCCTGTGTCACATCCACCGGAAACTCGCCGCCCAGCACCATCAGCCTTACTTCAAACGCATACCGGACCAGCCGGTTGGGTACGTCCTCTCTCTCGAGCATCTTCAAAGAGACATACAGCAGGTTCAGCAGATCCGTCCCGTCCAGATTCTCCTGGGCGTAGTAATCGGCAAACTCCATGAAATAGGCACCGTAGCACGCACCGATATAATCGGTCTTCAGTTTTTCAAAATAATGACTGATCTCGGCAGCAACACAGGTGTAGGCTGACTTGCCTTCATAGACGCGAAAGGTCCCGAAGGCAAACGGTACTGTCGCGGCTGTCAGCGCGCTTCCGCTTCTGCGGGCTCCCCGCGCAAAAGCCGTGATCTTGCCGCGTTCTCTTGTCAGAAGGACGATCCTTCTGTCGTATTCGCCGGCTGCTGCTGTTCTCAGCACCATTCCGCTCAGTTCGATCCCGCCTGTGCTCACTCCGCGCTCCGTATCATTTCCTGTATCCCAGATCCCTGAGGATACCCGCATTGTCCCTCCAGTCCCTGCGGACCTTGACGAACAGTTTCAGATTCACCTTTGCTTCCATCATCTCTTCAATGGCGATGCGCGACTGCGTCCCGATCTTCTTCAGCATCGCTCCGCCCTTTCCGATAATGATTCCCTTGTGGGAATCCTTCTCGGTGATGATGACTGCTTCAATATCCCAGATCGTATCCGGATCGATCCCGCTGTCTGCTGCGCCGGTCACAAGCACGGGGCCGTCTTCATCCTGCTTCTTTCTCCTGCGCCTGCGCTCCTTCATGGACTGGATCTCCACGGCAATCCCGTGGGGAACTTCTTCCTTCAGGCATCTGAGCGCCTTCTCACGGATGATCTCCGCAGCGATGCTGCGCTGTGTCTGGTCCGTGACCGTCTCCTCGTCATAGTACATCGGACCTTCCGGAAGGTGCGCAAAGATCGCTTCAAGCACGCTGTCGATATTGACGCTGCGAAGCGCGCTGACCGGGATGATCTCTTCGAAGGGATACAGCTTCCGGTACATTTTCATGTACTCCGGAAGTTTCGCTTTGTCGACCGTATCCACCTTGTTCATCACAAGGATGACCGGCTTTCCTGCAAGTTTCAGTCTGGATGCAATGAACTTCTCCCCGGCCCCGCTGAAGGAGGACGGCTCGACCAGCCACAGGATCACATCCACCTGGGCAAGTGTCTCCAGAGCCACGTCATCCATGTATTCGCCCAGCTTGTTCTCCGCCTTGTGAATACCCGGTGTATCCAGAAACACGATCTGTCCCTCTTCACAGGTGTAGACCGTACGGATCTGGCTGCGGGTCGTCTGCGGCTTGCCGCTGGTGATTGCTATCTTCTGACCGATCAGATGATTCATGAGGGTGGACTTGCCGACATTCGGTCTTCCCACGATCCCCACAAATCCTGATTTGAATCCTTTTCCCATCTGCCACCTCGCTGTATGGATCACAGAGATGTAATGCTGCTGAAGATCTCTTTCTCTGCCTGGATCTTCTCTTCATTTCCGACAACGCACAGCGCTCCTCTGGAGAGGATCGCTTCAATGTACGGCGCCAGTGCCCTCACATCCTCCTGGGAAGCATCCAGGATCTGATTGCGGGTCTTCTGCGCCATCTCCAGCGTCGTTCCGTTCATGTATGCTGTCATGGAACGGGCTCCGGACATCCTCGGGGTCAGTGGTGTATCCAGTCCGGACACGGTACCGATGACATATTTCGTCATATCTCTCTCATCTGCCGTGAATTCCTTCAGATAATCTGCAATGATGACATATTTCGTCATATCTCTCTCATCTGCCGTGAATTCCTTCAGATAATCTGCAATCTTCCGGTAGACGGACAGAGTATTCTTCAGATGCGGATCGCGGTAGCTGTAGAAAGCAGACGGACCGCTTCTTGAGAACGAAGCCCCACATCCGTATGCACCTCCGACCACCCGGAGATTGGTCCAGAGATAATCATAGTTCAGGATCACACGAAGCACATTCAGGACTCCGGTATATTCGAGGCCTGCATCCTTATAACTGCCGGCCAGCGCCACGTACTGCACCTTCGCAGGAGTAAGGAGACCTTCATTTTTCTGCACGCAGTTCACGCCGCGCACAGACTTGATCTGACCGCCCTGACTGCAGAGTTCTCCCTTCATATCCTTTGCGATGGCAGCTGCGTCTGTCAGGATATGTTCCGCTTCCTTCCGGTTTCCGGTGAAGCTGATCAGGAAACTCTCACGGTTGAGAAGTGTATCCAGGACACTTCTCAGTTTCCCTGCCAGAAACTCCTTCTTCTCTTCAAAATGCTTCTCCAGATCCGCCACGGTCTGATAGTAGCCAACCCCGTTTACCGAATCGGA
>OMSN01000311.1 GCA_900313765.1 uncultured Eubacteriales bacterium | reverse complement strand
CGGCATGGCTGGAGGAGAAGCTTCCTTTCAAGAGAGCAGGCGTCAACTGCATCGTAGTGCCGGATGTAACGCCTTACAAGAAGAGGAAAGTCCGCATCCTGAACGGCGCGCACACCGGCTTTGTTCTGGGCGCGTACCTTGCAGGATTCAGCATTGTGCGTGAGTGCATGGAGAACGCGACGGTTCGCGGCTTCATGAACAAGATGCTCTATGACGAAGTTATCCCGACTCTGCCTCTGGACAAGGATGACCTGATGAACTTCGCGCAGGCTGTTCAGGACAGATTCAATAACCCCTTCGTCAACCACGAGCTGATGAGCATCTCCCTCAACTCCACCTCCAAGTGGAGAGCAAGATGCTTCCCGAGCTTCGCTGAGTATGTTGAAAAGTATGGCAAACTGCCTGCATGCCTGACAACGAGCTTCGCGGCTTATATCGCTTTCTATTCCAGCAACATCCAGGAGCTGACGGATGCGGGCCTTGTCTGCAAGGATCCTCAGGGAAGAACTTACACAATTTCCGACGATCGCTGGGTACTGGAATTCTACTATGATCACAAGGATGACGATGCAGCGACACTGACACACGCTGTCATGACCAACGAGCAGATGTGGGGCGAAGACCTCACCAAGATCGAAGGCTTCGAAGCTGAGGTCGCAAGAATCCTTGGCGAGATCCGCAAGGACGGCGTTCTGAAGGCTTATGCTGCATGCCTTTAATTGTTAATCTGCAAGGCTGTGCAAAATATTGCACACGGAAATGAGAGGTAATTATGCCTATATTTATTCAGATCAATGGTATCGATAATGTAGCAGTTGCCCTCCATCCCGCGCCCGCAGGCACCGCTTTCGGCGGTGCCACAGCGGTGGAGGAGATCCCTCAGGGCCACAAGATGGCTCTTAAGGACATCGCAAAAGGCGACATGATCATGAAATACGGCCTGCCCATCGGGCACGCCACCAAGGATATCAAAGCCGGCCAGTGGGTTCACACCCACAACATGATGACCAACCTCAAGGGCGAGGTGGAGTACACCTATGACCCCGCTGTTCCCTGCGTCGTACCGCTTAAGCCCAAGACCTTCATGGGCTACAGGAGAAAAGACGGAAGAGCGGCGATCCGCAATGAGATCTGGATCATTCCTACCGTCGGCTGCGTCAACGATGTTGCCAAGACTCTGGTCCGCGACAATCAGGACCTGGTCAAGGGAAGCATCGACGGACTGTACACATTTACCCATCCCTTCGGATGCTCCCAGACCGGTCATGACCACGCCCAGACCAGAAGACTTCTGGCGGCGCTGTGCAGACATCCCAACGCGGGCGCTGTTCTGGTACTGCACCTTGGATGTGAGAACCTGACCCACGATCAGTTTGTGACAGAACTTGGCGATTATGATCCCGACAGGGTGAAATTCCTTACCTGCCAGCAGGTCGAGGATGAATTGGAGGCGGGCAGCGGGCTCCTTAAAGAGCTCGCGGAGTACGCTTCCCAGTTTAAGCGCGAAGAGATGCCTGTGAGCGAACTGGTAGTCGGCATGAAGTGCGGCGGATCCGACGGTCTGTCCGGCATCACTGCCAATCCTACAGTCGGAAGATTCTCCGACCTTATGACCGCTATGGGCGGAACCACGATCCTCACGGAAGTGCCTGAAATGTTCGGCGCAGAGAACTTCCTGATGAGCCGCTGCGTGAACGACGGAGTCTTCGAGAAGGCCTCCAACATGCTCAACGGCTTCAAGGATTACTTCATCAGCCACAACGAAGTTGTTTATGACAATCCCAGCCCCGGCAACAAGCAGGGCGGCATCACCACTCTTGAGGACAAATCCTGCGGATGCGTCCAAAAGGGCGGCAGAGCGCCGATCATGGATGTCATTAACTACGGCGAGCAGGTAAAGACCAAGGGTCTGAACCTTCTGTACGGCCCCGGCAACGATCTGGTATCCTGCACAGCTCTTACGGCAGCGGGATGCAACCTGATCCTGTTCACCACCGGCAGAGGAACGCCTTTCGGAGCACCCGTTCCTACAATGAAGATCGCTACCAACACGCCTCTCGCGACGAAGAAGGCCAACTGGATCGACTTCAACGCAGGTGCTGTCGCCGACGGCGTCAAGACCCTCGACGAGGCAGGCGCGGATCTTCTTGATCTTGTATGCGAAGTAGCCTCCGGCAA
>OMSN01000312.1 GCA_900313765.1 uncultured Eubacteriales bacterium | reverse complement strand
GACACCACAGCTGTCACCAGGAAGACCATGATTCCGATCACGGCCGCCATCTTGTAATTCGTGTCCGTGACAGTCATTTTATACAGCCATGTGACCAGAAGGTCTGTCTGTCCGGCATGGTCTGTCAGCCGCATGGACTGAGGCTGTCCCTTGGTCAGAAGATAGATTACATTGAAGTTGTTCAGGTTGCCCGTAAACTGTGTCAGCAGGAAAGGTCCCGTCACAAAGAGCATATACGGAAGCGTAATGCTCCAGAACATCTGGAACGGAGAGGCGCCGTCGATCCTGGCGCTCTCGTACAGTTCCTCCGGGATATTCATCAGAAGGCCGGTTGCGATCAGCATCATGTACGGGATGCCGATCCATACATTTACCACGATGATCGTGATCCTCGCCAGCATCGGATCAGTCCAGAAATGAATGGGAGAATTAATCCAGCCCCACTTCAGCAGGTATCCGTTTACCAGACCGTCGTTCGCGAACATCTTATAGATGTACAGCAGGGAAACAAACTGCGGCACTGCGATCGTCAGAACCAGAATCGTCCGCCAGAGCTTCTTGAAACGGATTCCCTTCTTGTTGATAAGGATAGCCACGCCCATCCCCAGAAAATAGTTCAGGAAGGTCGCAAAAAACGCCCAGACCAGCGTCCAGAGCAGAACGGTCAGGAAAGTGCTTCCAAAGCCTGCCTTACCAAAAGCAAACAGTTTGCCGAAATTCTCCAGTCCTACCCAGGTAAACAGATTCGAGGGTGACTGATGATTCTTATCATAATTTGTGAAAGCCACACAGATCATGAAAAGAATGGGCAGCACCGTAAACACAAAGATCCCCAGTGTCGGAAGCGCCAGCAGGGTCTTGTCAAAATTGGTGTCAAGAAGCGATCCCAGTACCTTCCTGTTAGACGGAAGGTTTTTGCCGCTTTTCAGAAGGATTTCTTCATTGCGGTTTTCCTGAATGTTCAGGTACCAGATCAGGATGATGACGCCGATCAGGATGATCGTCAGCAGACCAAACAGAAGAATCAGGAAACTGTTGTCGCCATACACAGTCACCCTGCCTTTCTTTGCTGTCTCAACCGTACCCAGTGTCGTAATCTTGCTCAGGTATTCCGCTCCGAAGAAGACCATATAGAGGATAAATGCAATCTCTGATGCGAGATAAGCAAGCCCTTTTACAATCTGTCCTCTTGCCAGAGGTCCAAAACCAAAAATGAGGTACGACAGCCGCGTTTTCCAGTCACCTTCCGCAAATGTCGTCCCAATCTGCGATATGCTCTTGCCTAATGCGGAGAATCCCCCCGCTGCAGCATTTTTGTTACCTGTTTTCATCTCTCTTCCCTCCGCAGCAGATGCCGGTCTGCTGTCAGCAGACCGAATGATTACGGCGGGGCATAATGCCCCGCCGCTGTATCAAGGTCATATTATTACTGTGCGTAGGATTGGCAGGTCTCCTGGAATTTCTCAAGAGCAGCCATCAGATCATCATCCGAGCTATCCTTGGACAGCTCGCCGCTGATGATAGAATCGCCGAGAGATGTTGCAAGACTCCAGTAATCGCCGGGATACTGTCCCTGCGGAATCGTAAACTGCAGCTGTTCTCCAAGTGCTGCCAGCGCTTCATTGGCCTGTACTGCATCGCTGCCCTGTGCTGCCAGATTGGAGGGACCCCACTCAACCGCCTCAAAGCGGGCGATCTGTGCTTCCTCTCCGGACAGCCATGCTGCCAGAGCATCGCAGGCAGCCAGCTTGTCTTCGTCTTCCTGCGGCTTTACGCCAAGCAGTTTGAAACCACCGAAGCCGCTCATCTGGTAGGTATTGCCATCAGAACCTTCAAAGGTCGGAAGCTTCGCGCAGGCATAATTGTCTCCGAAGAGATCCTGCACCGCGCCAGCGTCCCAGGTGCCGTCTACGATCGCTGCAACATTCGTTGCCTCTCCTGCCGCGGAACCATTCTGGAATGCCTTGGATGCCTTCAGTTCAACCATCTCCTTCAGGGCGACAAGTCCTTCATCGGAAGCATAGTTGATGTTGCAAGCGGTAAAGTTGCCCTGATCGTCGGTGTCATAAGTCAGATCTGCACCGGTGGCAAAGAAAAATGCCGTCTGATACCAGCCGGAGTTGATCTCCATATAGAAATTCTTGCCGGCTGCCTCGCAG
>OMSN01000314.1 GCA_900313765.1 uncultured Eubacteriales bacterium | reverse complement strand
ACCGACTGCGGAACCAGGAACAGTTCTCTTCCTCTGACCTGCTTCAGCCTCTTCTCGTTCAGCTCACTGCCCTTAAAAAGGATCCTGCCGCTGACAGATGCGTTATACGGAAGAATACCCATGATCGCATGCGCCAGCAGGCTTTTCCCGGATCCGCTGGACCCTATGATGGCAAGAATCTCACCCTTGTACAGCTCCAGATTCAGGTCCCGGATCGGCTCGAGTTGCCGCGTCCGAAGACCTCGGTCATATTGCAGAAAAGACAGCTGCAGATGTTCCACACAAAGGACAGGTTGCCCTTTGTTTTCGCTGGTTCTGCTGTTATGCATTCGCATCTGTCCCATATCTCCCTGCTTTCCTGCTTCTGACCCGCCGTTCGCTCTTTATCTGACCCGGCGCGGGTCTGTTCTGGCGGTTTTGCCGATCTTGACCCGCCAGTCGTTCTTTATCTTACCCACCATTCACTCTGTTTCTGTCCCTTCAGCTGTGTGCCGCGTGGGGGCTGATCAGTTTCTCCAGGTTCTTGCCGATTGCTTCAACCATGAGGGTCAGCAGGATCAGGCTGATCCCTGGGAATAGTGCAAGCCACCACTTCCCTGCTGTCAGATATTTCATGGACTCTGCCAGGATCACGCCGATCGCCGGTTCGTGTGCGGGAAGGCCGAAGCCCAGGAATGTGATGGACGCTTCATGCAGGATGGCATGCGGGAACAGAAGTACTGCGCCGACTGCAAGCTGCGGAATGACTGCCGGAAATATGTGGTGGACTGCAATGTACCACCTGCTTTTTCCGAGTTTTTCTGAGATCTGGATGTACTCTGCGTTTTTCAGCTGCAGGACTTCTGCACGGATTACCCTCGTCAGAGAAGTCCAGTGCGTGCAGACAATGCCGGTTATGATTCCCCGAAGTCCGCCTCCGCATGCAATCGAGATCAGGATGATCAGGATTGTGTGGGGAACGGACAGAACAAAATCGATCAGCCAGGAGACAAGATAATCCACCGCCCCTCCGAAGATCGGTGCGAGAATTCCTAGAGCCAGAGCTATGATGACACTCAGGGCAGTGGAAATGAGCCCGACCTGCATGCTGATGCTCATTCCTTTCAGGGTCCGGAGCTGCATATCGCGCCCGACCCAGTCCGTTCCAAATGGATGCCGCGCAGAGGGCGTCAGGAAGATATGTTCAAGATCTGTCAGCAGATCCTCTTCCCCGATCCTGCTCCCGATCAGCAGTACTGCCATGAATAGGGCGATAAAAATACAAAGAGCAGCTATAGTCCGGGCACGTACGCCAGTCAGTTTCAAGGTGTAATCTTTACTCATATTCCACCTCCTTCATCCGCGGATCCACGATCTGATAGAGCAGATCGGCGATCAGGTTTCCGGAGAATACGAACACAAGGCTGATGATCACGATCCCCATCAGCAGGGGTGCGTCTCCTTTCAGTGCTGCCTGGACAGTTGCCTGCCCAAGCCCGGGATAAGAGAAGACCTGTTCGACAAATACCGATCCGCCGAACAGTTCGCTGAAGGACAGAAACTGCAGTGTCACTGCCGGCAGCATGACATTGCGAAGAACATGGTGCCGCACAATGGAATGCACATTTTCACCGCGGGCTTTTGCGAAGAGCACATAGTCAGAGTGCATGACTTCACAGGCTTTCTCCCTGGTGTGCAGGCAGATTCCCGGGATTCCGGTGATGCTCAGGGCCAGCGCCGGAAGGATCAGATGACGTATCCGCTCCAGCAATGTGACTTCCGCTTCTGCCACTCCGATGGGAACGCTCAGTGCTGCCGGAAACCACCCCAGTCCAACGGCAAAGATCATGATCAGAAGCATGCCTGTCCAGAAAGCCGGCGTGGAATTCAGGACATTTGCTGCCAGGCGGATCAGGCGGTCTGCCGGTGATCCCTCATGGGTTCCTGCCAGTACACCCATCCAGAATCCCAAGATTCCGGACAGAAGCCAGGCAGTCAGCATCAGGGCCAGGGATGTCAGGAATTTTGTTCCGATCACCTCAAGTACCGGCCTGCGGTAGATCATAGAGGTTCCCCAGTCTCCCTTCGCAATCGAAGTGAACCAGGACACGAATCTCTCTGCCGGAGGTTTGTCCAGCCCCCAGTGCTGCGCAATGAGTTCCCGC
>OMSN01000337.1 GCA_900313765.1 uncultured Eubacteriales bacterium | reverse complement strand
TTTTGATAAAGATGCTTTTGCCCGGAATCCGATGGAATTTTATGTGGGAGCCACCGACGTGGAAACCGGGGAATGTTTTTTCCATCTGTGCACGGATGGCGGGGAGAGGGATATCCAGTGGATGCGGGCATCTTCTTCCATGCCGGTCGTGTCCAGGCCTGTTGTGATCGGCAGATATACCCTGCTTGACGGCGGGATCGCGGATCCCATTCCCTTCCTGTATATGGAGCAGAAGGGATATGACCGGAATGTGCTGATCCTGACGCAGCCTGAAGGGTACCGCAAGAAGCCCAGTCCGCCGCTCATGCAGCTGATGCTGCGCAGGTACCCTGCGATCGCGAGGGGAATGGCGCGGCGCCACCTGGTCTATAACCGGCAGCTGGACCAGATCCGGGAGAGAGAACTGGCTGGCAAATGCTTCGTCATCCGGCCGCCGGAGGATCTGAAGATCGGCAGGACCGAGAAAGACGCTGCCGAACTGGAGAGAGTCTATCAGACCGGCCGCATCACAGCCACAAAACAGCTGGACCGCATCCGGGAATTCCTGGAGGATGGAGTATGATCATTCAGAATGTTGATATCTTTTCACCGGACTGTCATTTCTGCAGGGGTTCGATCGTGGTGAAGGATGACCGGATCGAGCGTGTCATCCTGGATGGAGATCCCGTGGCCGGATCGCCGGCAGATGTGCAGGAGGCGGAGCAGGTGATGGATGGTTCCGGGTGCTATGCGATCCCGGGGCTGATCGATATTCATTTTCATGGATGTATGGGGGCAGACTTCTGCGACGGGACCCGGGATGCCATCCGGATCCTGGCGGAGTATGAAGCTCGGAGTGGAATCACGGCGATCTGCCCGGCGACTCTGACGCTGCCGGTCTCGCAGCTGTGCCATGTGCTGTCGGAAGGTGCGGCTTATGCGCGCAGGCAGCAGGAAGGGCTGGAGAGCGGAGCGGACCTTGTGGGCGTCAATATGGAAGGCCCCTTCATCAGCCATGTGAAGAAGGGGGCTCAGAATGAGGACTATATCATCCCCTGTGATGCGGATATCTGTGAGCAGTTCATCCGGGCCGGAGGCGGCCTCCTGAAGATCATAGGACTTGCGCCGGAGGAGAATCCGGAATATCTCTCCTACATCGAAGCTGTCAGGGACAGGGTGAAGGTATCTCTGGCTCATACCAATGCAGATTATGACACGGCTATGGCGGCTTTTGAGGCGGGTGCCTCGCATGCGGTGCACCTGTTCAATGCGATGCCGGAACTGACCCACCGGGAGCCGGGCGTGGTCGGGGCGGTCTGTGACAGCCCGCACGTGACGGCGGAGCTGATCTGCGACGGCAACCATGTCCATCCCAGTGTCGTGCGCGGCGCATTTGCCATGATCGGGGATGAGCGGATCGTTCTGATCAGTGACAGTCTGCGGGCATGCGGGCTGGGCGACGGGCTAATCGATCTGGGAGGCCAGCAGGTGCAGGTGACAGGGACAAGGGCAACCCTTGTGGATGGCGGGAACCTGGCCGGATCCGTCACGAACCTGATGGACTGCATGCGGATCTGTGTGCAGGAGATGGGGATCCCCCTGGAGTCGGCGGTGCGCTGCGCAACGATCAACCCCGCCAGGGTCATCGGTCGACCTTCGGGTGAAAACAGTGATCCGGCACGGAAGGGTTCTGGGGTGACATACAATGTGCTGCAGATATTATGTGGATGAACTGGCTGAGCGCGAAGCTTTCGAGCTTGCGGATCTGATCGATGCAGGCGTGCAGTCGCGTGGGGCCGGACAGAAGGACCCGCTCATTTCAGTCAGCCTGCCGGAACCAGACCGGTATCCTTCAGACCGGCATCCGTCGGACATGGCCTGTGTCCTGTACGGAAATGAAGGAAAACTGCACGCCGGACAGATGCGGTGGGGATTCCCATCCTACCGGTCAGGGAATCTCATGATCAACGCCAGGTGCGAGAGCGCTCTGCAGAAACCCATGTTCTCGGACAGCGTCATGAGGCGAAGATGCGTCATCCCTGCCTCGGGATTCTACGAGTGGGACCGGGACAAGAACAAAGTGACCTTCCGCCTTCCCGATGAACCGTGCATGTTTCTTGCAGGCTTCTACAATCTTTTTGACGCGCAGCCGCGGTACATCATCCTGACTACGCAGGCCAATGAGAGCATGGCTCCTGTTCACGACAGGATGCCGCTGATCCTTCCGAAGAATGAGATCGCGGACTGGATCTATGAACCCGGAAGGACACAGGAGTATCTGAAGAGCGCGCCGCCGCAGTTGCACAGAAGCCAGGAATACGAGCAGCTGAGACTGCCGCTGGAAGAGATGTAGGGGTCAGACCCCTCTGAAGGAGGTAACTATGGGATTCGTTGCAGGATATATGGTGCCGCATCCCCCGATCGCGGTCCGTGAGATCGGAAAGGGCGAGGAGCGAAAGATTCAGGCCACCCTGAATGCCTTCCGGGAAGTGGCGCAGGATATCGCGCGTCTGAGGCCGCAGACGATCATCCTGACATCTCCGCACAGTGTGATGTACCGTGATTATTTCCACATCTCCCCCGGACCTGGGGCGCAGGGAAGCTTCAGGCGCTTTGGCGCAGGCAGTGTCCGGTTTTCCGTTCGCTATGACACGGAGCTTGTCAGGGCGATCGAAGAAGAGGCGGATCGGGAAGACTTTCCTGCAGGGACGATGGGCGAGCGGGATCCGGAGCTGGACCACGGGACCATGGTGCCGCTTTATTTCATCAATCAGGAGTATACCGACTATCAGCTGGTGAGGATCGGATTGTCCGGCCTGTCCCTGGAAGATCACTGGACATTCGGGAATATGATCCGGCGCGTGGTGGACCGCCTGGGAAGAAGATGCGTCTTCATCGCCAGCGGTGACCTGAGCCACTGCCAGAAG
>OMSN01000317.1 GCA_900313765.1 uncultured Eubacteriales bacterium | reverse complement strand
GCAACCGGCGAGATCGAATGGACCGAAGAGACCTTTGTCACTGCTCTTGGTCTGTGGAAGTCTCTGTTTGACGAGGGAATCATGCAGCCCGGCGCACTTGGCATGCAGCAGTATCCGGAAGCTAACAACCTGTTCCTGTCCCAGCAGGCAGCCATGGTCATGATGGGTTCCTGGTACACCATGAATACTCTGCCGGGTACGATGAAGGCAAACATGGAGGCAGCATCCTCTACAGATGAGCCGTTCACCATGATCCCGATCAACTTCCCGGACATCGCCGGAACCGGTAATGTCGGATCCATGTTCTGCGACATCGACTATGCGACCGCTGTTCCTGCGACTGCAGCAAACCAGGATGCTTCTGTGAAGTTTGCTCTGTCTGAATCCGGTCAGCAGGTTATCGCCGATTCTCTGAATGTTGTTCCGGTCCTGAAGAGTGCTGTACCGAACTGGGATAACATCGAACTGGTCAATCCGGATGCTCAGAATGAAGCTATTCAGGAATATCTTGCCAATGCAGTCGACCAGCCTGAGAATGCACGTTTCGGCCAGATCAGCGCAGATCTCAACTCCGCAATGATGGATGTACTTGCAGGTGTTGCTTCCGACATGATGTCGATTGATGACGGACTTGCACAGCTTGCAGAAGTACAGGGCGAGACCTGGTAATCTCACAATATGCCAGTTTGCGGGCAGCTGCGGCAATTCCTGCTTTGCCCGCCTGATGTTCCTTGTGACGGGAGTTTTTCCGGGACATCCGGAAAAACTCCTGTCGCGGGTTTCAAGACTGTATCTGTAAGTCTTTCCGACAGAGGAGACATTGAATTATGAAAAAAAAGAGTACCGCCAAATCCCTCCGGATCAATGGACTTCCCTGGATACTGCCGGCCTTTCTGTTCCTGGTGGTCATCATCTATTTCTCCATCGGGTTTACCTTCAATCTTTCTGCCTATAACTGGGACGGACTCAGTCCGACCCGTGAATTCTGGGGATGGGAAAACTACAACAGACTGTTCCATGACAAGGTCTTCTGGAAGTGTCTGTCCAACACTGTTATTTATTTCATTATCACTTTTGTGATCCAGAATGTGCTCGGATTCCTGTTTGCGGCGATCCTGCACTCTGACGTGAAGTTCGCCACGGTTCACAAATGTCTGATCTTCATTCCGACGATCATCGCTCCCGCAACAATGGCACCGGTCTTCCGTCTTCTGTTCAGCCCGCAGGGCATGCTGCAGTCCTTTTTTGACAAACTGCATCTTCCGATCACGGTCGACTGGCTGTCCAATCCGCGCACTGCTCTCTTCGTCCTGATGAGCGTCGCGATCTGGGAGTTTACCGGTATGAGTTTTATTCTGTACTTTGCAGCCATGAGCCAGATCGATCGCGAGATTCTGGAGGCGGCCCGTATCGACGGCGCAGGGAATATGAGAGTCATCCTGTCCATGGTGGTTCCTCACTGCAGAGGCACAACAATCTCTCTGGCTATGCTGGGCGTCATCGGCGCACTGAAGACATTTGAGATCCCGTACCTAATCACGACAGGCGGTCCCAACCATGCGACAGAATTCCTCGGAACCTACATCTACCGGCAGGGTATCCGCAACGCGCATCTGGGCTATGCCGCCGCTCTGTCCGTAACGCTTCTGGTTCTCGCCGTGATCGGCGCGTTCCTGACCAACCGCCTGAATACAGAGGAGGGATGATCTATGTTTGATATGAGAAGCAAGAAAAAGAAGGCTCTGCTGCAGATCATCCTTCTCCTGATGACGATCCCCTACGCAATTCCTCTGGTCCAGATGGTCCTCGGTTCTCTGGGCGGTATCGGCTTTGGCAACTACAAAGCAGTCTGGGCGACCGGCGTTGTTCCCACTTTCTTCCGGAACTCTGCCATCATCGCAGTCTGTGTCATCATCCTGGTATATTTCTTCAGCATGACGGCCGGATTTGCATTCGCCAAGCTGTACATTAAGGGAAAGGAAGTGTTCTTCTGGCTGATCCTCGCGGCTCTGACCCTGCCGGAAGTTATCCTGCTCACTCCGCTGTTTGTCACGTTCCAGAAGCTTCATATGTATAACACGTTCTTTGCTGTGATCTTCCCTTCTGCCGCCCTGCAGCTTCCCTTTGCCATTCTGCTGACACGCAACTACGACAGCGGCATCCCGGACGCCCTGATCGAAGCAGCCCGCATCGACGGTGCGTCACCGATCAAAGCATTCTGGTATATTGTGCTTCCGATGGCAAGGCCGATCGCATCTTCTGTCACAATGCTGACGCTGATCAACGCATGGAACTCCTACCTTCTGCCGCTTCTGTTCCTGCAGAGCCCGAAACTGCAGACAGTCACGCTGCTCCCGCAGTTTTTCCAGGGTGAGTTCACCAATGACCAGACCAAAATCCTGGCGGCGGCCGTTCTTACAGCCATACCTGAGATCATTGCCTATCTGTGCATGCAGAAGAGCTTTGAGA
>OMSN01000318.1 GCA_900313765.1 uncultured Eubacteriales bacterium | reverse complement strand
AGCCGGGCAGCTTAACTGTTCCGATGTCTTCGCACTGCCTGTGGTGCGTACATCCCTCAGAGATCAGGATCCGGTCTCCCTCATGAAGTCCTCTGAGTGCGCCGGCGCCTTGCGCCGCACAGGACAGGATCCCTTTGTAACGTGCCATGAGGATCGAAAACGAAGTCAGCGGGACACTCTCCGGAACGATCTGCATCACCTGCGAAAATGCCTGGGAATCTGTCACAACGGCAAACGGAGGCTTCCCGAGAGAGGCCAGTGCCGCAGCAAGCTGCTGTGGCTGAACGACCAGCCCCGCGGCATTCGCGTCCAGTATATCGCGCAGCACCTGAACCTGCGGAAGGATCAGGCGTCCCTTCGGGGCGGATTCATCGATCGGTGTCACCAGGACCACGATATCATTCTCGGAAAGCATGTCCGCGATAAGCTGTTTTTCATTTTCCAGATGGGAAGCCTGCTTTGCGATCAGTTCCTTGAGTTCCCTGATGTGAAGGCCGCTTCTGGCGCTCACAAAGATCTGCACAGCCGCTTCCGGCAGTTTATCAGGTGCTTCTTCATCCATGTCTGCAGACTTCTGCAGCGCAGACAGCCGTTCGTTGTCGATGAGGTCGCACTTCGTCCAGGCCAGAATGCAGGGAATCTGCTTTTGCAGGATCCGTCCGATCAGAGCCCTGTCCTCCCGGCTCAGCCCCTCGCGGGCATCCACCGTCAGAACCGCTATATCGGTTTTGTTCAGGACCTGGTAAGATCTGTGTACTCTCAGGGAACCCAGTTCCCCCTCATCATCGATCCCCGGCGTGTCGATGATCACGACAGGTCCAAGCGGAAGCAACTCCATGGCTTTGTGCACCGGATCCGTTGTCGTTCCCTTGGTCTCTGACACTATAGAAAGAGACTGCCCTGTCACAGCGTTGACCAGGCTTGATTTTCCGGCATTTCTTTTTCCGAAAAAACCGATATGTACGCGGTTTGCGGATGGTGTCTGATTCAGGTCTGCAGCCATAATGCTTCTCCTTTTGTCAGCAATTGTATGTGGATCTGTTGTCAGCGCTTCTTGCTTATTTCAGGACGCCTGGAACGTATGACTTGAATATGCTGCCTTCACAGTCAGACCCTCCAGCCTGCCGAGCTTTCCTGCCAGCGCACTGATCGTATCCGGAGGAGCATCCATGGCGATACTGATCACATTAATGCCGCGCCTGCGGTAAGGTATTCCCATCCGTCCGATGATATGTTCCGAATACTCATGCAAAATAGCGTTCATCTTCTCTGCAATCTCCGGATTCTCAACTATGACTGCCAGCAATGCTACTCTTGTCTCCGTCATCTGCTCTCCTCTCTGCGATCTGCAAATTCAATCAAATGGTTTCTTTTCCCGCCCAGTCTCCTCTGCTGACGACGACCTGAAACCCTATACTGCTGATTCTGCGCTCCAGACATCTTCTGCACTCAGCTGCCTCATCGCCCGTACATATCTTGCCATCATACAGCATATATTTCTCCCGCACAGCTGCAGGAGACAGATTGGGCATGACCACATTGGCTCCGGCAAGGATCCCTTTCTCCCTTCCTCCGGAATTGATCGTCCCCAGGGCTGTCGTCGCAGGCAGAAGTACATCCGGTAGCAGGAGTCTGGTGATTGCCAGCAGATGGAGTGTATCCTGAAGCGTTCCACTGTTCCTGTTTCCGAACGGAGTGTCCTTATGCGGTATGAACGGACCGATTCCAATCATCTGAGGTCTGAACTCTTTCATGAACAGAAGATCCTCAACAATGTGCTGCACCGTCTGATACGGGGAACCAACCATAATCCCGCAGCCGACCTGATATCCGATCTCTTTCAGATCATACAAACATCGGATCCTGTTCTCACGTGACATCTCGTCCGGGTGAAGAAGATTGTAATGCTCGGCGTTGATCGTCTCATGGCGCAGCAGATAACGATCTGCTCCCGCATCATAATATGACTGATAGCTCTCTCTGCTTTTCTCTCCAATCGACAGCGTCACTGCTGTATCCGGGTGTCTTTCTTTTATCTGCGACACAACACTGCAGATCCACGCATCCGTATACCATGGATCTTCACC
>OMSN01000322.1 GCA_900313765.1 uncultured Eubacteriales bacterium | reverse complement strand
GTGCTTGCCGAAGCGAGCATGAGCTTTCTGGGCATCGGCATCCAGCCTCCCCAGGCCAGTCTGGGATCCATGCTGAAGGACAGTCAGAGCTATCTGAGTTCCGCCCCGTGGTATGCGCTCGGAACCGGCCTTGCCATCGTCCTGCTGATCCTGGCATTCTCCCTGCTGAGCGAAGGTGTGCAGCAGGCAAGTCGAAGGGAATAAAACAGTATGAGTCTTCTTGAAGTAAATGATCTCAGAGTACGTTTTCATGGAACGGCACCGGACCACTATGCCGTGGACGGGGTCTCATTTTTCATGGAACAGGGCGACATTCTGGGACTCGTCGGTGAGAGTGGAACCGGGAAGACGGTCACAGCCATGTGCATCAGCGGCCTTCTTCCCAGAGAAAAGGCATACAGAAGCGGCAACATCCTGCTGGACAATACGGAGATCTTTGACTGCACAGAGGAAGAACTGAACCGGATGCTGGGCAGTGAGATGACTGTCGTCTTTCAGGAGCCCATGACCTCCTTTAACCCGGTGTACAGGATCGGGCGGCAGGTGGAAGAGGGGCTGTATGTTCATGAGAAACATCTGAGCAAGGAACAGAAGAAAGCACGTGCACTGGAGGCCATGCGAAGAACAGGGCTTGTGGATGCGGAGAATGTCTATCGCAAGTATCCGCATGAACTGTCGGGAGGCATGCTTCAGAGGGCAATGATTGCCGCAGCGATTGTCACGAACCCGAAGCTGCTGATCGCAGACGAGATCACGACAGCGCTGGATGTTACGATCCAGGCGCAGATCATAGACCTTCTGCTGGATCTGAACCGGAAAGAAGGCATGACGATCCTGTTTATCAGTCATGATCTGAGAGTGGTCAGGAGACTCTGCAGCCATGTGATCGTGATGCAGAAGGGAAAAATCGTGGAGCATGGCCGGACGAAGGATGTCTTCGCACATCCGGTGCATAGTTATACACGGCGGCTGATCGAGGCGATCCCGTCGAGGGAGAAGAGGCTGAATGAAGATGAGTGACCATGACCTGATCCTGGAAGTCAGACATCTGAATAGTTTCTATGAGGAAGATCTTACGGACTTCAGCCATGACGACAGACAGCAGGTTCTGAGAGACGTGAGCTTCGAGATCCGGAAGGGAGATATCCTCGGACTGGTCGGCGAGAGCGGCAGCGGCAAGACGACGCTGGCGAGGGTCATCCTCGGCATCGTGAAGGACTATAACGGAGAAGTGATTCATCATACGTCTCTTCCCCAGATGGTCTTTCAGGATCCTTTTTCCAGTCTGAATCCGGCCCGTACGATCGGATGGATCCTGGAGGAACCGCTCAGGGCCCTGCAGAAGAGAGCCGATAAACAGGTGCGTGCAGATGCCGCAGCGAAAGAGATATATGACTGGATCCCGCGGACAAAAGAACAGCGGCGCGAGGCAGTCCGGGAGGTCCTGCATGCGGTAGGACTGGATGACGAGTATCTCGAGCGGCGCCCCTGGGAACTGTCCGGCGGACAGCGGCAGAGAGTGAGCATCGCATCTGCTGTGATCACACGGCCGCAGTTTATAATCGCAGATGAGCCGGTATCGGCACTGGACGTTACGATCCAGGCACAGATCCTGGAACTGCTGGTCGACCTGAAGGAACATTATAACCTGAGTTATCTGTTCATCAGCCATGACCTGAATGTCATCTATCAGATCTGCAACCGGGTCATAGTGATGCAGCATGGACAGATTGTGGAGCAGGGGGACGTGGAGCAGGTCTACCGAAGACCTCAGCATGAATATACAAAGGCGCTGCTTGACTCTGCGCTGTGATGAGGATGGCTATGAAACTCACCTGGATGGGAACAGCTACATTTGTACTTGAGAGCGGAGACCAGAAGATCCTGTTCGATCCATTTCTGGAACTGGCAGGAGGATCCACCGCCGTTTCACCCGAGGAACTTCTGCAGTATGATACGATCTTCGTGACACACTGTCATTTCGACCACCTGTATGAGGCAGAAGAACTGATTGGGCAGGGAGAGCATAACAATACGCTGTTCTGTACCAGACAGTGCTGCAGCACAG
>OMSN01000325.1 GCA_900313765.1 uncultured Eubacteriales bacterium | reverse complement strand
CTGACCGTTCCGGATCTGACGAACAAGTCTCAGTCAGATGCGGAGAAGGCGCTTACGAGCATCGGACTTCTGGTGTCGGTGGACAACACAAGGTACAGTGACGACGTGATCTCCGGAAATGTCATTACGACGAATCCGGGTGCCGGTTCCTCCGTGCATGAGGGAGATACGGTCACGATCTATGTCAGCCAGGGACAGAACTCACAGTCTGTACAGGTGCCGGATACAAGAGGAAAATACAAGGATGACGCAGTGACGATCCTGTCGAATTCCGGTCTCTATGTCTATGTGGCAAGTGAACCGAGCGACACGGTGGATGCGAATCTGGTCATCCGTCAGGATATAGCGCCCGGATCCAGTGTGCAGACAGGATCCGCCATCACGATCACTGTGTCAACAGGACCTCAGGATGTGGTCGTGATCAATCCGGACGGGTCACAGAATGGGGGCGGCCAGGGCGCGGATACTTCCGGAGCCTGGATGTGCTATGCCCAGCTGCAGGCACCTTCCGGCTTCACAGACGGCAGCCCGGTACGGATCACGCTTGCCCAGAACGAGAGCGAAGTTACGGTATTTGAAGGGACCACTTCCTTCCCGTATCTGATGAACGTGCGCGGCCAGGACGGCGTGTCCTCCGGTACGGCCTATGTGTATATGCTGGATGCGGCCGGCAATGTACTGTCGACTACGAAGTATGACGGGATTGCCTTCTATCCGCAGGGGTGATACATGAGAGGAAAGATCATTCGTGCAGTAGGCGGGTTTTATTTCGTCTGGTGTTTTGAAGACAGCCATATCTATCAGTGCCGTGCGAGAGGGATCTTTCGCAAGGACAGTTTCAAACCCCTTGTGGGGGATGACTGCACCTTCCGCCTGACACAGGCACAGGATGTGGAGGGGTACGTGGAGACCATCGGAGAGAGGCGCAATCAGCTGATCCGCCCTCCGGTAGCCAATGTGGACCAGGCTCTGGTCGTCTTTGCGCTGGCAAGTCCTGATCCGAACCTGTCTCTTCTGGACCGGTTCCTGATCGAGATGCGAAGACAGGGGATCCCTTCGGTGATCTGCTTCAACAAAAAAGATCTCGCGGATGAGACATGGGCGGACGAGCTGACCGGGATCTACAGCCGGTGTGGATGCCGGGTCCTTACGGCAAGTGTACTGCGTGAAGAAGGGCTCGAAGCCATACGGGAACTGATGCGGGGCAAGACCACGGTTCTTGCCGGACCCAGCGGTGTCGGCAAGAGTTCGCTGACCAATTACCTGTGTCCGGAGGCGCAGATGAAGGTGGGGGCTGTATCCGTGCGCACCGAGCGCGGCAGGCAGACGACCCGCCATGCGGAACTGTTTGCAATAGGTGAGGATACCTTTTTCTTCGATACGCCCGGCTTCTCCAGCCTGGAGCTTCGGAGCATGAAGAGGGAGGAGGTCAAAGAGTTCTTCCCTGAATTTCAGGAGCATGAACCATACTGCCGTTTCCAGGGATGCATGCATATCCATGAGCCGGACTGCGGCGTGAAGGATGCGGTGGAACAGGGACAGATCAGCAGAGCAAGATATGACAGTTATCTGCAGCTGGTACAGGAGCTGTCTGACAGCAGGAAATAAAAGTAAGACGATAACACAGAAGAGGAGGAACCGGACATGAAGAATTATCTGGCACCGTCGATACTTTCGGCAGATTTCACGCATCTGGGAGAGGATATTCTTGCAGTCAGGGACTGTGGGGCCGAATATCTTCATTTTGACGTAATGGACGGCATGTTTGTGCCGAGCATCACTTTCGGGATGCCGGTTCTGAAGTCGATCCGTCCTCTTACGGATATGTTCTACGATGTACATCTGATGATCAGGGAACCGGAACGTTATATTGACGATTTTGCCGATGCGGGAGCGGACGGCATCACGGTGCACGCAGAGGCGTGCCTGCATCTGGACAGGACCCTTGACCAGATCCATGAGAGAGGATTGAAGACGGGCGTGGCTTTGAATCCTGCCACTCCTCTGAATGTGCTCGAGTATGTGTATGACAAAGTGGATATGTTCCTGCTGATGAC
>OMSN01000327.1 GCA_900313765.1 uncultured Eubacteriales bacterium | reverse complement strand
ACAAAGAACTCAAATACGGCCGCCGCACCATCAATCTCAGTGTCTACAACGTCTACAACTGTCTACAACGCATTATTTCCGGTTGTTGACACTATTCTTCTGTATCCCCGCTGCTTCCCGTAAGGACCAAACCGGGCGCTTGTTGTTATCTGTTCCCACTCGGATAACCGTCTGAGGATCCTTCCGATAACCTCGCTGTCCCGCTTCTGGAAGTATCTCGGATCACCATTCAGGCACTCGACCCATATCTCCATGGCGCAGATCTTGTCGATCTTCCGCAGCGGTCCATCAATCACAGTGTTTCCGTTCAAGAACGTCCGCCGCTCCGAGATATCCATCCGATCCCAGTCAAGAGGTACTTCCTTATCGAGGAAGTCCGTTATCGGGCCTTCCCATGGTGATGCCTCGCGGTGTTCTTCCTGGGCTTCGATCGCCATCTTCTCGACTTCTCCTGTCAGGAACAGATCTTCGCCGAGTCTCCAGTACACGACAGCCTCCGCCCAGATCTGATCCACATTCTTCGGCAGATCCTTCCATGGATCCAGTGTCGGATCATTCACGCCTACATCCACCGGCCAGAACCTCCGGTTTCCTGTGTAGTCCCGCAGGAACTCGGTATCGTTCGAGGTCCCGAAGAACACACAGCGCCTCGGGTGCTCCTCCGTCCGCCGGCCATAAGCCGCCCGGTAGATGTCGGCGCGTTTCGACAGGAACTGCTTGACCTGGGCTGACTCATACTTGCTCATGGCCGCCAGCTCCCCGATCTCATTGATCCACGTGCCCTGCAGCATCTCCGCCGCGTCCTTACCTTCGAATGTCGTCAAGGAATCGCTGAACCACCTGCCGCCCAGTGTAGACAGCAGCGTGCTCTTCCCGATGCCCTGTGGCCCGGCGAGGATCGGCATGGTGTCATATTTGACCCCGCCTATGATGGCCCGGGCAACCGCTGCGACGAGGCTCTTCCGTGCGACGGCTCTGGTGTACGGATTGTCCTCCGCGCCCAGGTAATCGATGAACAGCGTATCCAGTCTCTCTTTACCGTCCCACTGCAGCTGCAGCAGGTAGTCCCGGACCTCGTTGATCTTGTTCTGCCCGCCTACGATCGCAAGCGCTGCGATCAGCTTGTCCTTGCTGGGAATGCCGTAGAATGTTTCCATGTACCACAGCACGCCCGCGTCATCCGTGTCCGTCCATCTCCTGCGATCCTTTGACGGATCCCATGGCAGCGCGTCCACAGCGAGACCGCAACCTGAGAACTCGTCCGTCACGATCCTGCCCTTCAGGCGCGGATCGTTCTGCAGGATCACGACGAGGTTGTTGATTGTCTTCAGGTAACCGTTCTTTCCTGTTGTCAGTTTGTCCTTCCAGTCGGCAGGCTCTTCCGGATCCTGATCGACGGTGATGCCTGCGAAGGCGTCTTCCGCCTCCTGCTGCCGTTCCTTGGCCAGTAACCTGGACACAGCTGAGTCCTTCACGGCCAGATCGATCATCGCCAGATAACTCGGCAGCCTGCTGCCAGGTGTTCCCGGTTTTGCTTCGTCGTCCTTGTCCCCGAACAGATGCAGGCGCACCATATCAAAGGCATTGACCAGCTGCTGGCTGCACGGATCCGTCGCGTGATGACTGTACAGCCACATGTCATTTTCATATATGATCGCGCCGCCCGCCGTGGATCCGCCGGCAAATGTATACCTGTCCTGATGCACTGTCGGTGTGTACACGCCCGGCAGGAACTTCTCGATTGCTTCCCTGATGTTGTAGGTTCGGCAGAACGCACCGACGACTCCCTCCTTCTCTGTCGGGTTCTGTGCCTTCGCCATGCTCCGGATTGTTGCCGCCTTCTCACCTTCTGCGACCGGCCACTGTGCGGCATCCGTCCAGTCTCCGTACATCCGGAGCACGCTGTCAGCGTTCTGGAACGGCTCGTCTATGATCTCGCAGACGTATGTGCTGTCCATGCTGCAGCTCGGCCAGAACATGAGCCTGTTCAGCTCGAAGGTCGTCGGATCGCAGTAGT
>OMSN01000329.1 GCA_900313765.1 uncultured Eubacteriales bacterium | reverse complement strand
CAGGGTCTTTCTCGGTCCTGCCGATCTTCAGATCCTCCGGCGGACGGATGACGAAGCATCTGCCTGCCAGCTCCCTCTCCCGGATCTGATCCAGCTGCCGGTTATAGACCAGGTGGCGCCGCGCCATTCCTCTGGCAATCGCAGGGTACCTGCGCAGCATCAGCTGCATAATCGGCGGACTGGGCTTCTTGCGATACCCTTCAGGCTGCGTCAGGATCAGCACATTCCGGTCATATCCTTTCTGCTCCATATACAGGAAGGGAATGGGATCTGCGATCCCGCCATCCAGCAGGGTGTATCGCCCGATCACAACAGGCCTGGACACGACCGGCATGGAAGAAGAGGCCCGCATCCACTGGATATCTCTCTCCCCACCATCCGTGCACAGATGAAAGACCGCTTTGCCGGTCTCGACGTCGGTCGCGCCGACATAGAATTCCATCGGATTGTTCCGGAACGTCTCCCTGTCAAATACATCCAGTTCGTCCGGCAGCTCGTGATAGCAGAACTCTGCCCCGTACAGATCCCCGGTCTTCAGCAGGGACTGAATGCTGCAGTACCGCGGATCTTTGCAGAACCTCTTATTATACCGGATGGGTCTTCCGATCTGACGCGATACATAGTTGCAGCCGAAAACCGCGCCGGCGGAGATCCCCGCCGCACCGTCAAACTCAATATTCTGCTCCATAAAGACATCGATCACCCCGCAGGTGAACATGCCCCTCATGGCGCCGCCCTCCATGATCAGTCCCTTTTTCATTCCTTCTCCTTTACTCTGCATCCTTCTTCCTGATCAGCCGGGTCTGCTCAAGGCACAGAAAACTGCCGTTTCCGCTGCCATGGCCCCGAAAGCGGGCACCGCCAAAAGCCAGCAGAAACAGCAGCACCGGTTATAGAAGAATCCAGTCTTTCAACATATTTAATAATAAGGAAACAGTTTCAGGCGATTATCCCCGCTTCTGTCCGGTTTGCCCAGAGTCACTTTGCCGGAAGCCGCCCACTCCGTGCCCCTTACCAGCATCGTGATAAAATTGAACCGGTCCAGAGCTTCCCAGTGACCAATGGAGGTTACAAAGACCCTGCCTTCTTCATAGAGGTTCTTCCAGATTACCGGCGTATACTCATTTACACCCGGCATCTTGGTCAGATCGCCGTCCGGAATCGCAACCGGATGGTGTTTCGGCGGGAATCCCGGAACCTTATAGTTCTCCACATCGTCATAGATCGAACACAGAACCTGCATTCTCGCCCTGGGATGTACGATCACCTGCGTAAACAGGTCGTCAAACACATTCATCCATTTCGCATCGATCCCTTCCGTGATCGGATCGTCCGGATCCATCACTTCTACAAAGTGATCATCCTTCGGGCAGCGCCGGCAGCCCTGATCCATCGCGCAGTAGCCGCCCAGCAGCCTGCGCCATTCGTCCGGCCAGTCCGGATCCACCCAGATGCTGGAGTGGTAGAATACGATCCCCTTGCCTTTTGCAACAAAATCATACACAGCCGCTTCCGTCTGTTCGCCGAACCTTCTGGCATGTTCCGTAGGCCACAGTTTCCCGTCATAATTGATAAAGAGCGCATCGTACGGCTCCAGGAACTTAGGGGTGATATTGCGGAATTCCTCAACGATCGTCACCTCGAAACGTCCGGTGGCCTCCAGCAGATCCCTCAGTTTCTCCTTCATGACCCGTGACTGATGTTCGACCGTCACCAGTCCGGTCACCAGAAGGATATTCAGTTTATCCATTTTCCGTTCCTCCTTCACCTGATGATCCTGTAGTAATCTTCCTTGTGGCTGAGCGGCGCCGGAAAATCACCTGCCGGGTAGCCCAGGATCACATTGCCTACACCGATATAGTCCCCTTCATATCCGGCTTCCTTCAGCAGTTCCTTGCCCAGTTCATCCTCCAGCATGCCGTCTGCACGATTGATCCATCTTCCGCCAAGTCCCAGCGCATACGCTGCGTTCAGCATATTGCCGATCGCAAGAGACGATCAGGGTCGGCGCACCATAGAATACATCCCAGCCCTCCGGCGCACCGGCGATCTTCGCATTGAGGACGCAGAGCTTATCGATCCACTCTCTGTTCTGAACCACAATAAAGACAGCCGGCTGACGGTTTCCGCCCGACGGCGCGTTCATCCCGGCTTCCAGAACCTCCATCAGCTCGGCATCCGTAATCTGTTCCTTCTTATATTCTTTCACGCTTCTCCTGTTTTTGATATCAACGACGGTCTCTTTCATATAAATCCTCCTGTTTCTGAGAAAAGTCCGTTGACTGCAGGTTGTCTTCAGTATAGCACAAACTGTTCTTTTGAAAATTAATGTGTGGATATTCTGTGATCATCACGTATAATAAACAGGAAGGTTCAATAACGAAGCAACTTAACTCAGAAAAACAAAGATAATCACTCAGATAATTGTTTGAATTGGAAGGAGAAAAAACATGCTTAAGAAAACATTATTTACTGCACTTGCTGCATCCATGATCCTGTGCCTGGCGGTTCCGGCCATGGCTGAAGAGAAGAACAACACATACACCACTCCTGACGGCATTCTGTCGATCGAGCTTCCGGCTGAGAACTGGACCGCTCTCCAGGATCCGTCCAAATGGGTCGCTCTGTCTGATGGTTCCAACATGATCACGATCGAGCATTTTTCCAACGGTGAAGATCTTCCGCAGATCCCGGTGGCAGACTCTCATTATGTCAACACCCTGACGGCCGCATATACGACTCAGAATGAAGTCTTTATGGCAACCGGATATGTGATCAACCCGGATGTGATGAATGACATCAACAAATCGATGCTGTCCATCAAGATCCTTAAATATGACACTAAGCTTGCTATCTCCAAAGAGAGCAAGGACCAGTACATCATCTCTCCCAGAGATACGATCATGTACGTCAAGGCCAGTGATGGTCTGATGGTAAGAAGCGGATACTCTGTTGACAGTGCTTCCATCGGTTCTCTTGCAAACGGTACGAAGGTCCATGTGACCGGTGCTGTTCAGAAGAACGGTGCGGATACCGGATGGGTCCAGATCGACTACAACAATGGATCCGGTTTTGTATCCGGCAATTACTTGACCGCAAATGCACCGGAAGCAGCACCTGCACAGCCCAGCAACAACTCTCAGAACACCACACCTGCCCAGAATTCTGACGCACCGAATGAGACCTACCTGGTCTATTCACAGGGTTCCGGACGTCCGGTCAACATCACCGGAAGCAACGGCGTATTCTATGACGGAAGCGGCAACGTGTATTATGCGATCGGCGGCGGAAACTTCTCCGACAACAACGGCGCTTACTACAGCACGACTGAGCCTGCAAGCGCTCCCGAGAGCGATGTGATCGGTCTTGTATCCGACGGCTCCGGCCGCCCGGTGGCTATCATGCAGAATCCGGATGGCTCCTACACGGATGACGAAGGCAACAACTTCTATCAGCAGGACGACGGTACCTATGTAGATGATTACGATGCGACCTACCAGGTATCCGGTTCCAACATCGGTTGATAAGCAGATATATAAAGTGACAAAAAGGCAGCGGATCGCGTATCCGCTGCCTTTTTCCCAAAAAGGCAGCGGATCGCGTATCCGCTGCCTTTTTCCATCCTTCTGTTCTGCCCGCGCCATGACTTCACGACACCTCGGGGATCAGTGAATCCGGGTCCTGAGCCAGGAGCATCAGGGCACACGACATCAGCAGTGCGGCGTGCTGGCTCGGATCTTCCAGAGGGATCCCGTACTTCTCTTTCATTTTCTGGATCCTGTACAGAATGGTATTGCGGTGTGTATACATCTGCTCACAGGTATCCTGCAGGGAATGATGGCAGCACAGATACGTATACAGCGTCAGGCAGTATAGACCATTTTCCTCCTTGTCATGACGGCCCATGGCGCGCACCGAAGGCAGGATCAGGTCCCGGCGCGACGACAGATGTCGGAACATCATCAGACCGTAATAGGGTTCCGCATAGAGAGCAAACGGTTCGGATATGTGCAGCAGGAGGAACTCCAGGATCTCTGATATGGATACATATGCCTGCGGCAGGTGGAACAGATTGTGCACCCGGGGAGAGACCACCATCCGCAGGCTGTATTTCCTGCAGAATTCCTCCATCGTCTTCTGAACCGGCTCCTTCTGCAGAAATAACAGAAACGCGCCGTTGAAGATCAACACACGGCTGCCGGGAAACTGCCGGCTGATCGCATTGCGAAGCCGGTTCTCCGCATGGCGCTTCACTTTATACATCTCCAGATTCAGCAGAGCGAACCGGACCGGGGAGAAACTGGCCATCCCGGCAGCCTCCGCCTGCAGGCGGAACAGAGATTCATTGGCAAATCTCCCCTCCAGCAGATGCAGAAGAACTGCCTCCTCCGAATTCTTCAGCTGGCTGTCACGGCTCAGACGGGTCAGGAGCTGCTTCGCAAGGACCGCTTCTATGCGGGAGAAGACCAATGGTTCAGTCTGTTCAAGGTTCCTGTGTACATCCACCATGATCAGATATCCCACGTGGATGTCATTGGCATAGAGCGCCGAGAATCTCCGGCGGTACGGACTGTTTGTCAGTTTTATATACTGCGCCTCCACCGGCTCGGAAGCATGCTCTCCCAGAAGGGTGGCTCCGATCTCATAGGACAGTTCCCCCTGTTCCACGGTTCCCTGAAACGGTTTGTCCTCAAAGTCCTCCCCGTGATACCACGCAATCACCCGGAACGCCACATCAATGACCATAACCGGGCAGTCAAACAGCTCGTACAGGTCCTGCGTCAGCAGCCCGAATCCGTCTGTATGAAGGAAATCATCAAAGAAATTCTGCAGATCCATCTTCTCTCCTCTTTGTGCGATGCGCACAATTCGCGCCGGCATTATTATACCTTCAGCATGGTGAAAACGCAACGGAAACGGGTAAAATGACCTTGTACCCGGAAAACAGAAGAAAACAGAATCAAGACACAGCAAACATACCGGGATACAGAAAGGAAGTGTAAATAAATTATGATGCTTTTAAAGAACAAAAATGATGTGGATATGTTTATAAATGCAGTAGATAAGTGCAGCGGTGAGGTTTATGTCTGCTCTATGGACAAGACGGAGGAATTCAATCTGAAGAGCCTCTTCTCACGTTACATTGCAATCGGTGAATTGTGCAAAGAGCACGGCGATGAGTACGAAGTATTCTGCGCAAATCATGATGATGAAGCAGTTATGATCGAATTCTTCTACGACCTTCGCAAAGAAGACCGCAAAAACAAAAGATGTGCCTGAACTTCTCAGGCACGTCTTTTTTTTATGTCCTGCAGTGCCAATGAAGGATTTGCTTCTGTCCCGCGAACTTGCTATAATACGAAATCAGGCAGCTACTTCACGCTGTCTTTGTTTATGCTTATACAGTAACTGTGACAACAGATGGATAGGAGAACCTCATGGGAAATGAAGAATCTGCAAAGAAACCAAATGGTCTGGCGCTGATGCCGATCGTCGTATTCCTGGTCCTGTATCTGGGGACCGGCATATATTTCGAATACCTGCATCCTCTGGAAGGTCAGATGGGCTTCTATATCATG
>OMSN01000331.1 GCA_900313765.1 uncultured Eubacteriales bacterium | reverse complement strand
CTGTGTGGCTAAGGTGCATCAGATCCTCAACGTCCTGCCATGTCCTGAGGTCCCCTCTGCTGTTCTTGACCGGGCACACAAAGTATAGCCGGACGATCTCCCTCTCGTCCCGCCCAAGATGTGGGATAATCTTTCTCACCCGCTGCCTGTCCGCGGTCAGGATCTGCCCCAGTCTCTTCATGTCTGTTTCGATGAACTCGACCTCTGCTATCACTTCTCCCATGTAGTCATTGGTGCTCCGGCTCGTCTGTACATTCATGCCCGGATCCCGCGTCGGAATCGACTTGGCCCTTGCAATGCTTTCAATGAGCGAACTCCGTCTCATCTTCAGCGTCTGCAACTCTGCCTCCGCTTCCCTCATTCCCTGGAGCAGTTCACGCGCTTCTGTCACCTTCTCACCTTCTTTCTCCTCCTGATCCTGTGGTCTATCCTTACGGGCTCCAGCTTCCGGAAGATATACTCCCTGATTCTGTATCCTTCATCGTTCACATAGTCGTGGTAGCTGTTCTTGTCGAGATAGTATCCCTTGGGTGTCCTCGGCTTATCGTTCATGCTCTGCCCTGAGATCACTGTGGTCTCGGGCTCCACCTCCTTGATGTTCCTGGAATGAGACCATGACGCCTCTGTGATCTTGTCCGGAGCTGAGACCTCGCTCTTCGCGATGTACTTGCCGATGTCCTCTCCCGCATCCTTCTTGTCCTTGTAGAACTGGTAGTAGACACCGCCGTGCTCCTTCCAGAGTTCCTTGATCAGATAGTCTGCTCCCTCGATCCTGTTCATCACCACATGAACATGCCAGGCTCCTCGAGGACCTACCTCGATGTTCCTGATCCAGAAGAGCTCATAGTATCTCTTGCCATATTCTCTTTTCAGTTTCCGGAAGAACACGCTCAGGTGCTTCTTGCACTCTGCCATGTCTGCCGGCCTGTCCTCTTTCCTGTATGTCAACGTCAGGACATAGTCGTCCTCGTTAAAATATTTATCAACCATCCGGGAACACTTCCTCTCCCTGTTCCTCTGGTTGTTCTTCCTCACCGCTTCCGGAGTCGGTCTCTCTTTCCTCTGACGAGGCTGACCTGGCGCACCGTGTCTAGCGGCGTGACATTCAATCACCTCTATGGAATTGGTCATCCTGTATTTTCTGCGCTTGAATGCCATCGCCGTGTCCTACTTTTAATATCCTTATGAACTGTTAAAAGGGCTTCTGCCCTCGGTTTTCTTCTTAATATAAGAAGTTCTCCCGTTATGTTTTCCGACCGACGGGTGAACAGTTCGCGGTCGTGCTAGCAGGAGCCGGATTCGAACCGGCGACCTCCAGCTTATGAGACTGGCGAGCTGTCCTCTGCTCTATCCCGCAGTCAGGGATCCGTGATTCGAACACGGAACCCGCGGCTTATAAGGCCGCTGCTCTGCCGCTGAGCTAATCCCTGTGAGTGGCACTCCTTCTTCCCTGGTAAGTGCCACTGCTGTGGTTCATCGTCCGGTGCGCTGTCATTAGGGACGTGGTGGTTGCTACCACAGCAAAACCAAATGGGGCGGGCCGGATTCGAACCGGCATCCAATACCGACAACAAAACAATTTACAAAAGGAGCTTAACAAATGAACATGTTCCTGCTCTTCCATTTGAGCTACCGCCCCTCGGATCTCCTTTCCGGGACGGCTGCACTGCGAGCCGCCCCTGCATTGTCCGTTAATAGTTAGAAGGTAAATTTATATGAGCAGTTGTTTTTCAATGACTGCAGTGCTCAACTGTTAAGCGTTTTTAACATCTTCCTTATCTCCAGCTGTCTCTTCTCGATCTGGCCTAATCTTGTGTTGATGTTGACCAGCTGCTTCCGGATCTCTGTCAGCTGGGCGTCCGGAGCATTTGTCTGTTCGAGGATCCTCTGCAGGAGCTCGTTCCTGGCCGTTCGTCCCTCGCACATGCACTTATAGTTTCCTGTCCGCGTAATGACGGCAATTCCGAACTTCTTATCCTCTTCTGTTCCCTGTTCCACGGCATTGATCATCTTGATGTCGTCCGTGTTGATGTATGACGTTCCGATATTTATAAACATTCCTTGTCCTCTCTGCCGCAGGTTAAGCATTTTGCATCTACTTTGGAATAGATCAGATAGTCTCTTGCCCGGATCCACGCCCACTTTATCTTCATCGTCCGATAGAGGTCCGTTTCTTCCGTTTCGAATAAGGCCAGATCTATCAGGATGCACATAATCCCTGTAATGGCGTCAGTGTTCCCTATCCCGCCTGCCTCTTCTATGTATTTCGCGAACTCCTTAATAACCTCGCAGCCCTGGAGCGCTACTTCCGCAGGAATCGAGACCCCTGCGGCCGTCCTGATCAAATCCTCCTCGACAGCTTTCGCCATGGCTTCCTCAATCTCTCTGTTTCCCATGCCTCTGCTCCTTACAAATAGTTCCTTCCGAAGATCTTCACGAACTCTTCCCGGGCCTCTTCCCATGTCATCCCTTCTTTGTTCCTGTTCACTTCGAAAGCCCGCTGCCCGATCCGGTGCAGCCAGTCTGCAGTATCCTTCGAAAAATGTGCTCCGGAAGGCGGCTCGTTATGGCAAGCGTGGCATAGATGGACAGTAAGCCCGTACTTTTCGGAGAGTTTCCTGTTCGGCCCTCCGAATATATGGTGCCGTTCTGTCTTGCCGGCCTTGCCGCATCTGTAGCAGTATCCTTTCTCGTCGCTATCTATACATCCCTTCACTCAGGAGCTCCTCCGTGTTCTGCGTCACTTTTTTCAGTGCGATCGCAGACCCTCTCATTGATATTTTTACCGTTGCGTCCAGGTCTGTCCTGACCGTTACCGTCTTCAGGATGCCCTCTGCGATCAGCTCCGCTCCTTTGGCCAGGTACAGCCGCGTCCTTTTATCCAAGTCGATTCTCTTAATGTCTTCCCGGAACTGTTCGAGCACGCACGTTTTCCACCTTGCCCGAGCCGCTTCATCACAGTTGCATCGCTTTGTGGCTTCATCGTCCCACTCGTTCTGCGTCTTCCCGGTCCCTTCCGGAACCATTACGGAATGCCCACAGTATTTGCAAAAGCCTGTCTTCAATTCTTCGCTCATATGTCTTCTCCATATTCCAGGCGCAGGAGCTGTCGAAATCTCTGCGCGTCTCCTCTGAGCCTGCAGCATTCCGATATATCTCCTGCCTCCTTCGCTTTCATATATCCTGTCCTGTTTCTGTAATATGCTTCTCTCAGCATCTGACGGCGCTC
>OMSN01000332.1 GCA_900313765.1 uncultured Eubacteriales bacterium | reverse complement strand
GCTGTATGGGAGCAGGGAAAGCGACCGCTGACGAAGAGGAGCACCGGCCCAATCTCTGAAGAGAACCCACTGCCTCTTCGACCTGTAGCTTCTGATTATGTCGTAATTAAACAGCGATACTCTGCTTTTTTTCAGACAGATCCCTGGACTATGATGTGTCGATCATTGAAGATGCATGCTCTTCGAATACCGTGCAGATCCAGCAGGCAAACATGGATGACATGGCAAGAGCAGGTGCGGAGATTGTGAATTCCGGGCAGGTGATAGAGCGATGGACTTATTGACGGCGGGAATGATAAGGACACCGGGCAGATCAATGGAGGAGGATACAACCATGTTAAAAGATACAGTAAAGATCAACCAGCTGGTTCTTCGAAACAGGATCGTGATGCCGCCGATGGCTACCGGGAAGGCGGATCATGGCAGACCGGATGAGAATCTGAATGCCTATTATGCAGCCCGCGCGAGGGGGACTGCGCTGATTATTGTAGAACATGAGTATATATCGCCGGAAGGTATGGCGCACGACAATCAGTTGTCTATGGCGGATGATTCGGTGATCCCTGCGTACAGAAAATTGACGGATGCGGTGCATGAACAGGGTGCAGCTGTATTCGCCCAGCTCAACCACGCAGGCGCGCAGGCGAAGGACACCGGACTACCTGCCATCAGTCCGAGCGGGATTTCCATTCAGAACAGGGAACCTGCGCCGAAAGTGATGGCTGTGGAAGACATCGAACACGTTAAGGAGAGTTTTGTTATGGCTGCTCTGCGTGCGCAGGCTGCCGGGTTTGACGGCGTGGAGATCCACAGTGCCCATGGATATCTGCTCAATCAGTTTTACTCTCCTCTGACCAACCACCGCACAGACGCATATAACGGACAGACACTGGAAGGACGAACCAGGCTGCATGCGGAGATACTACGGGCGGTCCGGGAAGCAGTCGGTGATGATTATCCGGTCGCAATCCGCTTCGGTGCCTGTGATTACATGGAAGGCGGCAGCAGGATAGAAGAGATCCCGGAGGCAAGCCGCATATTTGAAGAGGCCGGAGCCGACATGCTGGATATATCAGGCGGACTGGGCGGCTTCACGGTAAAGGGAAGAACACAGCCGGGATGGTTTGCGGAACTGAGCATTCCGGCAAGAAACAGCGTGCAGATTCCGGTGCTTCTTACCGGAGGCATCATCACTGCAGATGATGCGGAACAACTCTTACAGGAGAACGCAGCTGATCTGATCGGCGTCGGACGAGCGATGCTGAAGGATGCCGACTGGTCTGTGAAAGCTGTATATGATGAGAACTTAATGTAAAGGAGGAAGAACTATGCTGCATGAGATTAGTTTCAAGTCTTTCAATGAACGCGATGAGGTGCAGGGATGGGTGTATGTCCCCGCATGTGAGCCAAAGGGGATCATCCAGCTGATCCATGGATTCGGTGAGCATTCCAGACGCTACTTCCACATGATCGTTGCATTCATGGATGCAGGCTTCATAGTCGCTGCAGATGACCATGTCGGCCACGGCAAGACGGCAGTCGTCAATGATACCTGGGGCGACTGGGGAGACAAAGGCGCTCACACGATGATGGAAGATGAGCACATCCTGACAGGGATCGTGAAGAAGATGTATCCGGATCTTCCTTATTTCCTCTTCGGGCACAGCATGGGCTCCTTCATTGCGAGGGATTACATCGCGAAGTATGGAGATGAGCTTGCGGGCGTAACACTGTGCGGAACCTGCGGCGCTCTGCCGTCTCTTCAGGAGGCGATGGCTGCGGTGAGAGCAGCGGTGGATGCCGGCAAAGGTGATGAATCTGATCCGACCTTTACAGGCATGCTGTTCGGATTCATGTTCTCACGCATTGAAGAGCCGGTGAAGCTTGGCAATGAGTGGATCTGCCACAGTCCGTGGGTGCAGAATGACCACGCAGCAGATCCGTTTGATGCATTTACCAAACCGACCAACAACCGCTCCATGCTGTACTTCTGTGAGATGATGGATTGTATCCAGGGGACGGAGTGGGCCTCCAAAGTCCCGGCGGACCTGCCCATCTACAACAT
>OMSN01000333.1 GCA_900313765.1 uncultured Eubacteriales bacterium | reverse complement strand
CTCACTGCGGGAGCAATAATACAGGTTTGATCAAGGGGTATTGCGCCGCCAAGGCGCAGCACCCCATTTGCTGTGAAATGGAAAGGAATCGCAAATGAACAAGTATGTGTTTGTGACAGGAGGCGTCGTGTCCGGCCTTGGAAAGGGAATTACAGCGGCGTCATTGGGGCGCCTTCTGAAGTCACGCGGCTATAAGGTGACTATGCAGAAGTTTGATCCCTACCTCAATATCGATCCCGGGACAATGAACCCGATCCAGCACGGAGAGGTCTTCGTGACGGACGACGGGACAGAGACAGACCTCGACCTTGGTCACTACGAGCGCTTTATCGATGAGAGCCTGGACCATAACTGCAACGTCACTTCGGGCAAAATATACTGGTCCGTCCTCAACAAGGAGCGCCGCGGCGACTATGGCGGAGGCACGGTACAGGTCATTCCCCATGTCACCAACGAGATCAAGAGCAGGTTTTATGTAGGAGATGAAGAATCTGATGACACGATCGCCATCATTGAGGTCGGCGGCACTGTCGGTGACATCGAGTCCCAGCCTATATATGAGGCCATCCGCCAGTTCATGCAGGAGAAGCCCGTGGGCACCTGCTGCATGATCCATGTGACTCTGATGCCCTATCTGCACGGATCCGAGGAGCTCAAGACCAAACCTACTCAGGCCAGCGTGCGCGAACTGCAGCGCATGGGAATCCGGGCGGACATCATTGTGTGCCGTTCTGAACTGGAGGTCCCGCAGGCTCTCAGGGACAAAATAGCGCTCTTCTGCAATGTGCCGGTGACCCATGTGATCCAGAACCTGAATGCGGACTCGATCTACGAAGTGCCGCTGATGATGGAAGAAGAACATCTCGCACAGACAGTTTGCGAATGCCTGCGGATCCCCTGCCCGGAGCCGCATCTGGAGGACTGGATCCGGATCGTGGAAGCCAGGAGGCATCCGAAAACGCATGTGACGATCGCGCTGGTAGGAAAGTACACACAGCTGCACGATTCCTATCTGAGCGTTGTGGAGGCGCTGCATCACGGCGGCTTTGCCAACGAGGCGGAGGTGGAGATCAAGTGGGTGGATTCAGAGAAACTGCGTCCGGAGGAAGATCTGCGCGGAATAGACGGGATGGTCATTCCGGGAGGCTTCGGAGGCAGAGGCACTGAAGGAATGATCCTGGCGGCTCAGTATGCCAGAGAGAGAGGGATCCCTTTTCTGGGGATATGTTTTGGCATGCAAATGGCTCTGGTGGAATTCGCCCGAAATGTGGCGGGGTGGAAGGACGCGGCCAGCGCGGAGTTCGATTCTGAGACGAAACATCCCGTGATCGACCTGATGCCGGAGCAGAAGGGAGTGACGCAGCTTGGCGGAACGATGCGGCTGGGAGCTTATCCATGCGTACTTAAGCCCGATACACTGGCCCATAAACTGTATGGGAAGGATCTGATCTATGAGAGGCACCGCCACCGCTACGAAGTGAACAATGAAATGAGGGATGAACTGGTGGCAGCGGGACTGACTTTCTCGGGCGTGTCGCCGGACGGAAGGATCGCGGAGATCATCGAGTGGGATCTTCATCCTTTCTATATTGGAATTCAGTCTCACCCTGAGTTCCTCTCAAGACCCAACCGGGCTCATCCTCTGTTTGCGGGGCTGATCCAGGCGGCAGTGACCATGAAAGACAGAGACAGAGATGGAAACAGACGGTTTTCTCTGAGAAGAAAACCGATTTACACAGATTAAAAAGTCTGTTATACATAAGAACAGATGAGAACCTACGAAGAGTTGTTGACATTCATAGAAGAAGAGAATGTGGAATTTATCCGGCTGGCCTATTTTGACGTGTTCGGAAGACAGAAAAATATAGCCATCATGGCAGGGGAACTGGAGCGCGCGATGCGCTTCGGGATCTCCATTGACGGAAGCGCCATCGCGGGTTTCGGCGTGGATATAAGGAGCGATCTGTTCCTTCGGCCCGACCCGTCCACTCTGGCTATTGTGCCCTGGAGACCGACGGACGGGAGAGTCTGCCGCATGTTCTGCGATATCTGCTATTCGGACGGAACGCTGTTTGAGTGCGACACCAGAAAGATTCTTAAGGATGCGGTGAAAACCGCTGCCGCAGCCGGAGCGGATGTCAAATTCGGCTCGGAGATGGAGTTTTATGTGTTCTGCAGAGATGATGAGGGAAGAGTAACTGACCGGCCCATCGACCAGGCGGGCTACATGGACGTGGAGCCCCTGGACGGCGGCGAGAATCTGCGCAGGGACATCAGCTATGCGCTGGTGGAAATGGGGATCACCCCGGAATCCTCCCACCACGAGAGGGGACCCGGACAGATGGAGATCGACTTCAGGTACAGCGATCCGGTCGCGGCGGCAGATAACACTTCCACAGTGAAGTGGGCGATCCGTTCGATCTGTGCTTCCGGAGGTTATTATGCGGACTTCTCCCCCAAGCCCCTCAGGGGCAAGCCCGGCAGCGGCATGCATCTGAATATTTCCGTACATGACAGGCGCGGAGAGATCGATGAAGAACTGACGGATGCTTTCATGGCCGGAATCCTCAGACATATCCGGGAGATCACCCTGTTCCTGAATCCCTTTGCGTCTTCCTACGAGAGATTCGGAAGGATGGAGGCGCCCCGCTATGTCAGCTGGGCCTACCAGAACCGCTCCCAGCTGATCCGCGTTCCCGCGGATCCTTCCCCGATGCCGGTGCCAATCCTTATCTGTCCTTTGCCCTTCTCATCTACGCGGGCCTTGCGGGGATCAGGGAAGGACTGCAGGCGCCGGAGCCTCTGGACGTCAACCTCTACAAAGCTGACAAAACAGTGACGGACAAGCTTGAAAAACTTCCCGAAAACAGAGAGGAGGCGGCCCGCCTAGCGTCGGAAAGCGGTTTTGTCAGGCAGTATGTCCCCCAAGCGTGTCTGGAGGCATATATAGATGAAAAAGAAGTATAAAGTCTGCCGCATTCTGGCGGCGGCGGGGAATGAGGCCGGGGTCAGCGCTATTTTGAACGTGCTGCGCGGCGCGGTGCCCCGCGAGGAGATCTCGGTCTCACAGGCTTTTACTCTTTCTCAGCTGCGCGGTAAGGTGTCGCCCTATTCCGGCGCGGAGCCGGTGGATATCCTGATCCTGAAGCTGCCGCTCCAGGAGGATCCGGGTATCGAGCAGATCCTTAACATGGCGTCTTCAAGCAGCCGCCTGCAGACGATCCTGCTGGTGCGCAGGGACGCCTATGAACAGACAGCCTTCCGATGCAGGAATTCGCAGATCTTCGTGCTGTCCCTCCCGGTGCAGGCACAGATCCTCGCGGAAACCGTGCGGTTCATGCTTGCAATACGGCAGGGAATGGCTGAGCGCGACGATGAAGTGATGCGGCTTAGAAAGAAGTTAAGTGAGATCGGATATATAACGAAAGCGAAATGCCTTCTGATCCAGCACAGGGCTATGACCGAGGAGGAAGCGCACTACTATCTGGAACGGCAGGCAATGGACAGGTGCGTCGGCAAAAAAGAGATCGCCCTGGAGATCATCAACTCTGTGGAATTGCAGGAATAACGAAGGCGAAGCCTTTTTCGGAGGCCGCCGATGGGAGGAATACATGGTCAAAGTAAACGACAACTATCTGAAACTGCCCGGAAGCTATCTTTTCTCGACGATCGGGAAGAAAGTAAGGGAATATAAAGCACAGCATCCGGAGGCGGACATCATCTCCCTCGGGATCGGAGACGTGACGCAGCCCATTGCACCCGCTGTGATCAGCGCGCTGCAC
>OMSN01000335.1 GCA_900313765.1 uncultured Eubacteriales bacterium | reverse complement strand
CAACGCCTACATGATCCTGCGCGTGGAAGATGTGCTGAAGGCAGAAGAAGCCCTCAGGGCAGCAGGATTCAAACTGGCAGATCAGGACTCCATGTCCGAACTGGCCTGATCCGGCTGCTGGATTGAAATGATCTGATCGAAGCCGATCTCTCTGACACCGTTTTCTGGATCCTCCTCCTGCAGGATGAGGACCCGGCGGACGGTGTCTATTCTTTTGACACTTCCTGTATATACCTCATACCTGCCGCCTTCTTTCCGCTCATCGGGAACAAAGCAGGTGAGCGCTGCCTCCGGACGGATTCCCTGCTTCAGGGAACCGGCGACAGCGGCAAGACTGCGGTCGAGTTTATCTTTTTCATCCTCAGACAGTTCCACCTTCGTATCCGTCAGGCGCGCGGTCTCCCGGACCAGGTCACCGTACCCGGGCAGGGCTGCAAACGGCGCAAACTGTGCTGCCCTGTCGTGAAGGCTCATATGTGGCCGTGCTGAGGACTGGTGATGGGGCAGATGGATGATATCATCATAGTTCTTTTCCATGGACAGCTCCTACTTTGCCTTGTGCCCTCCGATCTGGTTGTTCCTCTGGATCGTGGTGGCACCTTCCTCCAGGTTCATTCCTTTCAGCACGGCGTTTTTGCCGAACTTTTCCTGAAGCTTCAGGATTGCCTCCTGCATCCGTTTCTCACGTTTCTCCTCTTCACGCTGCTTCTCAACAGCCGTATAGTCTGTAAACAGGTCCATCTGGACGGGAGTTGAAGTCTCGGCTGAAGAGGCATCCGTCACATCGGCTGCGATTACATACATTCTCCGTACCAGAAGAGAGGGATCCACGATACGGTCATACAGGCTGCACATTGCTTTCACGAGCGCATGGCCGGAGGCAGTCTTATGGTCCAGATTGACGGTTCCGTGAGCAGGTTTCGGAACGGGTCTTCCGTACCAGTCGGGAACGATCTCGCCTTTAAAATTCTGCCCTGTTTCTCCCTCCAGACTCTCCATGTCATACCCGACTGTGAGTACCAGCTTGGAGGTGACAAGGCCTTTTCGTACCAGGTCCAGAGCCAGAAGCTCTGTCATTTCCCGCACGATCAGGCGGCCTTTTTCCGCTTCATAGGGACAGGGCAGGACCTGGCCGGAGGAGATGGAGTTGGAATCCGGACGGTACTCACGGATGGTCTTGATATCTGTGGGTTCCCATCCCCACGCATGGTCGATCAGAAGCTCCGCGTTGATGCCGAAGGTCTTATACAGGATGTCTTCCTGCACCGGGTCAAGGGAAGCCCTGGCGATATCGCCCATGGTGTAGTAGCCCATTTTCTCCAGCTTGCGGGAATACCCTCTTCCGACCCGCCAGAAGTCCTTGAGAGGGCGGTGCGTCCACAGGATCTTCCGGTAGGACATCTCATCGAGCTGCGCGATCCGCACTCCGTCACTGTCCGCGGAGACATGTTTGGCAACGATGTCCATAGCGACCTTCGCAAGATACAGATTGGTGCCGATACCGGCTGTGGCCGTGATTCCGGTGGAAATGAACACATCGGATATCATTGCCTTTGCCATCTGTCTTGCGCTCTGCCGGCGGGCGGCAAGATAGGAAGTCACATCGATAAAGCATTCATCGATAGAATAGACATGAATATCCTCCGGGCTGACGTATTTCAGATAAATGGAATAGATTCGGGTACTGTAGTCTTCATACAGCTTCATCCGCGGCGGGGCGGTAATAAAATCCACTCTCAGGGAAGGATCATGTTCCAGGGCGGCAGCATCCGAAGACCTCCCGCGTCACTTCAAAGAGCCTTGCACGCCCGGGGATTCCATAGTACTTGAGCGACGGTGAGACTGCCAGGCAGATTGTCTTCTGCGTTCTGGACGGGTCGGCCACAACCAGGTTGGTGGTCAGCGGGTCCAGATGACGCTCGACACATTCCACGGAGGCATAGAAAGACTTCAGGTCGATCGCGATATACATCTTCTCATCCATGGATGGTGCCTCCTTTCCTGTTTCTTAAGAACCCCTTCCTGCTCATTTTCACTGAGGATCTTCAGTCCCTCGTCAGCTTCCGGATCCAGCTGCCGTAATTCGCCTTGATGAAGGCAGGGATGCATTTGAACGCCTGATCTGCATTCAGACAGCAGACAACAACCAGAGGGGAGGCCTTCACCACGAAGGCCATGAAGAGCGAGAGAGGGATCACGATCCCCCAGATACTGATCAGGTCCATCTTGACAACGAACCCCGGATTGCCTCCTCCTCTGATGATGCCGTTGTTGGTGGGCATCTGGTAGGACATGGTCACGGTGATGATGCTCAGTACGATGAGAAATGAATTGGCCATCGCCCGGGTGCTGTCTGCCAGGTCGTACATCGACAGGACCGGGATCCGGA
>OMSN01000338.1 GCA_900313765.1 uncultured Eubacteriales bacterium | reverse complement strand
CACTGACGAATTGCACTTTCTACTTCAACTGCCTTCGCGCTCCCGTGCATCTTGACCACCAGGCTCTTCAGTCCCAGCAGCGGTGCTCCGCCGTATCGGGTCACATCGTATTTCTTAAGTGTGCCCTTGAGCGCATCCTTGATCAAAAGGCCTCCGATCTTGCTCTTAGTCGTGGAGTAGATGCCGGCCTTGATCTCGGACAGCAGAACCTTGGCAACGCCTTCATACATCTTGATGACCACATTGCCGGTAAATCCGTCGCAGACTGCCACATCACAGACGCCCAGCGGGATATCTCTCGCCTCGCAGCTGCCTGTAAATGTGATCTTGCCGTCCGCATCCATCTGCTTCAGAAGCGGGAATGTTTCCTTCACAAGAGCATTGCCCTTCTCCTCTTCCGCGCCGATATTCACGATGCCGACTCTCGGATTCTTCACGCCTTCCACATGCTGCATATAGATGCTTCCGAGCTTTGCCCACTGGGCAAGGTGCTCCGGCCTAACGTCAACATTGGCACCGCAGTCCAGCAGCATCAGGGCGCCGTTCTTAGTGGGCATGACGGATGCAAAGGGCGGTCTCTGCACGCCTCTGATCCTTCCGACGATCCCCTGTCCTCCGACAAGTACGGCACCGGAATTGCCTGCGGAAATGCATGCGTCCGCCTCTCCCTTTTTTACCATCTGGAGCGCAACCACCAGCGAAGAATCCTTCTTCCGGCGGATCGCCTCAACGGGATGGTCCGCAGTCCCGATCACCTCTTCTGCGTTCTTCACGGTGATCGCACCCTGCGGATAGGTCTGGCCATTCAGACATGCAGCAATCTCCTGCTGGCGTCCGACCAGGATGGCCGATAATCCTTTCGTCTTGTTAACTGCGGCTATGACACCCTTGATGATCTCTTCGGGAGCATTGTCGCCACCCATTCGCCACCCATTGCGTCAACAGCGATTCTGATCTTATCTTCCATATCGCACAGCCCTCCATATCTGAAAAATATTACTATATTGAGGGGTAAAAAGCAAGAAAAAGGGGACCGCCTGACGCGATCCCCTGTCATGTACAATCGTAAGATCCAGGTTATGCCTCTTCGCCAACCTTGATGATCTCCCTCTTGTTGTAGCTTCCGCAAGCCTTGCAGACGGTATGCGGTCTCATAAGGGCGCCGCACTTGCTGCACTTTACGAGAGTCGGAGCAGCCATCTTCCACTGAGCATGCTTCATATCTCTTCTTGACTTACTATGCTTATTCTTCGGGCAAATCGACATGGGTTACACCTCCTTGAACTTGCTGAAAATATCCAGGACTTTGGACATTTGCGGATCAAGTGCCTTGCGCACGCAGCAACAGTCACCGTGGTTTAAGTTCTGACCGCACACAGGGCACAGTCCCTTGCAGTCCTCTTTGCAGAGAACACGGGATGGCCAGTTCAGCAGAGCCTCACCAAAGAGCAGCTTATCCACGTCCAGGTAATATCCTTGAAGATAGTAGTCCGGCTCAAATGCTGATCCATCTTCTGCAGCATCCTCGGGCACACTCTCGGCCGCTGCCGGACTCACGTCGCCGCCTTGCGGAACTCTCTCATCAAAATCAAGTTCCAGCGGGACCTGTACGTTCTCCAGACATCTGTCACACGGAATACTTACCGTGATCGACGCGGTTCCATGTATACACAGAACCTTCTTCTCTTCTTTCCAAACCGTAATCCTGGCGGGTGACTTACGAATGATCGGGAAAGCACCGAAACTGTATTCCAGTTGTTCCAAGTCGATCGGTACTTCCTGGTCGAACCTCTTATCGTCCAGCAATACATCGGTAAGATTCAGTTTCATCGTACAGAATCTCCTTCAAAACGCACTTTGTCATTATAACCAAGGCAGATGGCTGTGTCAAGCACATTTCCCTGACTTTTTTTCAGGAGTCTACGGGAAGAGCAGAATGCTTGCGATCCCGAAATACAGGAGCAGCGATACTGCGTCTACGATCGTCGTGATAAATGGGCTGGCCATGACAGCCGGATCGAATCCGAGCCGTTTGGCAATGATCGGAAGGGTACATCCGATCATCTCCGCCACCATTACCGTCAGCACCATGGTAAAGCATACGACCAGGGCTACCAGAACTGTAACATCCGTATTGTGCAGCAGCAGACGGTCGATCAGCATGATCTTTCCAAAGCATGCACAGGCCAGGGCTATACCGCACATCACGGAGGACCGGATCTCTTTCCATACAACGGCTGCCAGGTCCATGAAGTCGATCTCTCCCAGGGAGATCGCACGGATGACCGTGACGGAGGACTGGGATCCGGAATTACCGCCGGTATCCATCAGCATGGGGATAAAGGCGGTCAGGACCACCTGCGCGGCGAGTGCATTTTCAAATCTTGTAATGATCATCCCTGTGAAGGTTGCCGACACCATCAGAAGAAGCAGCCATGGTATGCGGTGCTTGAACAGATCCGACGAGCGCATATAGGTCTTGTCCGAAGGTGTCATACCACCCATGATCTCGATATCTTCCGTGACCTCTTCCTGCAGGACATCCATAGCATCGTCGAATGTCACGATACCGACCATCCTTCCGCCGCTGTCCACTACGGGCATGGCAAGGAAGTTATACTTGGCGAGCATCCTTGCTGTCTCTTCCTGGTCTGTCAGGGTTGAGACGGTAATCACATGGGGATTCATCAGTTTCTCGACCTTTGTGGACTTATCCGGACACAGGAGCAGGTCCTTCACGGTCACAAGGCCCAGAAGCTGTCGTTCTTTTGTTACATAGCAGGTGTATATCGTCTCTTTGTCCACGCCTGTCCGCATGATGCGCTCGAACGCCTGCGTGACGGTCATATCCGGACGAAGGGAGATATA
>OMSN01000339.1 GCA_900313765.1 uncultured Eubacteriales bacterium | reverse complement strand
GCCTCCACCGGATCGATCGGATCAAAATACGAACTTCTCCAGCGCACCTGCAGCATCATGGAGAGGGCTCTTTTCGCATGCCTCTTCTCATCGGCATTACCGCCCTCCATACCGGCTGTTATAATGTTCTTCTTGGCCCACTGCCGGATATTAGCCGGCAGCGTGTCGCCGCAGCATGCCATGAAGTTGATGATATCCGGCAGATCGCTCATCGTCATCTGCTCCGGGATCTCTTCCTCCGGAGCCTGAAGGATCGATGTGCGGATCCGCTCGATCATATACTGCAGCAGACTGTCTTCAATCTCCTGAAGACTTCCGCCATCCATCGGCGGCGCTACCGCCTTGATGCGGTATACGAGAAACGACTGGCCTGCAACCGTTCCGCTCAGTCTCACCGAGATATGATGCTCCCCCAGCCAGGAGAACATCTTGCGGAACCGGATATCTGCGCCGCTCATATCCAGACGGGACATGTGGTACCTCTCTCCCCCGTCATAGTACTCGAACGCGAGACGCCTCTCCGGGTTTGTAAACCCGCCGGCGATCCGGTGCGGAACTTCGACGCCTTCCGGTATGTCCAGAATCAGGAACACCGCTCTCCGGGTTTGTAAACCCGCCGGCGATCCGGTGCGGAACTTCGACGCCTTCCGGTATGTCCAGAATCAGGAACACCGTGTGTCCGAGATCTGTCCGGCTCTGAGGCGGGAAGATACGGTACACCTCATCCGGATCCGGTCTGTCCGGCCTGTCATCTGCTGTACCTTCATCCCCCGTATACATCATGGGACCGCACCCTGCGATTCCGGGGCCGGAAGCCTTGGATACTTCTTTTGCCTTTCTGGACGCTCTCCTGGCAGCAAGATCCGCAGCCTTCTCATCCTGAATGATCTTGCGCATCTTCAGGATCTCAGGATCCGGCGCTACGCTGCGCTTCTTGGACTTCTCCCGCTCCAGATTCTCCTTGTGTACAGGAATGGCAAGCCCCATGTTCTTCAGCACGCTCAGATACTCATCGATCTGGGCATCCGTCACTTCTCCGCCGCTCTCCACGCAGGCTTCATTCCATATGCTCTCCAGCTCCGCCATGTAATGCTCTTCCATGTTCGGAGCAAAAGCAAGACCGTTTTCTGTCAGGATCTGTTCGATCGTCCTGGCTTTAGCCATATCCATTCTCCTCTTGCCGGCGCCTGGCGCGCCGGTCCCTCTTCCGTCTTCTGTTTATGCCAGTTTTAACAGCAGTTCCAGCACCCGCCGCGCGTTCACAGCGATCTCTTCCCGGCTGATCAGTCCCTTTTCACAGGCTTCCATGACACGTTCCGGATAACCTGCCCCCATCTTGATGTCATTGCCGGCTTTCATTTCCAGATAGTGTTCACCGGTGGTCCACCAGTCAGTCGTGACCACGCCGGCAAATCCCCACTCATCGCGCAGGATGCCGGTAAGAAGTTCTCTGTTTTCAGAAGTGTGCGTCCCGTTCAGAAGGTTGTAGGATGACATGACCGCCCAGGGCTGTTCTCTTTTTACGATCAGTTCAAAAGCTCTCAGATAGATCTCTCTCAGTGCTCTTTCGCTGACTCTCGAATCACTGTTCCTGCGGTTTGTCTCCTTATTGTTTGCACAGAAATGATTCACACAGGCGCCGATCTTCTGGCTCTGTACGCCATGTACCACCGCACCTGCGCACAGCCCCGCCAGGAGCGGATCCTCAGAATAATATTCAAAGTTTCTGCCGCACAGCGGACTTCTGTGGATGTTGATCGCAGGTGCAAGCCACACGCAGCAGTTATTTTCCTTCACCTCTCTGGCAGCGGCGGCACCGACCTTCTCCAGAAGGTCCTTATCCCAGGTGCAGGCAAGCATCGTTGCACAGGGCCATGCAGTCGCCTTGACTCCGGTCTCGGGAAGCACACGCAGTCCCGCTCCTCCATCCGCTGTCATCGCGTTTGGAACCGCATACTTTGGCAGGTTGCCCCATCCAAACGTATTCGCCACGCCTGTATTCGGCTGTCCGCCGGTCAGCGAGATCAGTTCCTCCACGTCCAGCTGGTCCATAAACGAATCCAGCGGGCACGTTCCGTCCGCA
>OMSN01000342.1 GCA_900313765.1 uncultured Eubacteriales bacterium | reverse complement strand
TGTGTCCCGATTGTCCCGCCGGCCAGAATCGCGGCATTCTCGGGCTCGACAGCCCAGATCTCGATATCCGGATTGTGCTCTTTGAGAACTTCACCGATGCCGGTCAGCGTCCCGCCGGTGCCGATGCCGCTGCAGAAACCGTGAATGGGTCCGTCCACCTGGTCCATGATTTCCCGGGCTGTGTAGTTTTTCTGTGCCAGTGTATTGTTCACATTTGAAAACTGCTGAGGTACAAAAACCCTGGGATTTTTCTGCTGCATGCGCAGGGCGGTCTGCAGGCATTCGTCGATGCATGCCCCGATGTCGCCCGCGTCGTGGATCAGGCGGACTTCCGCGCCGTAATGGCGCACAAGCTTTGCGCGCTCCTCGCTGACCGAGTCAGGCATGATGATAATCGTGCGATATCCCTTGACCGCTCCGACCAGAGCCAGGCCGATTCCCTGGTTTCCGCTCGTGGGCTCCACAATGATTGTATCCGGTCCTATGATTCCTTCCTTCTCCGCCTGCTCGATCATGTTGAGGGCTGTCCTCGTCTTGATAGATCCCCCCACATTCAGGCCTTCGACCTTGACCAGCACCCTGGCGCTTCCCGGCTCGGGCATGCGCTGGAGTTCCACCATGGGTGTATTACCGACAGCTTCCAGAATGTTACTGTAAAACACGTTGAGTCTTCCTTTCTATTCTATTTATAAATCTTTCTGTCTGTATATTTTTGCAGATCAGAATTCTTCATTGCGGGATCGTACCCACGATGAAGCGTGTTTCCTTTGAGCTCATTGCAGCAGGAGGATTACCGGGTCTGTCCACCCGGTACCAACATTTTTTTGCTCCAGGTCCGTCCCGGAACTGTCCACACACTGATGGGAGAGAACGGCGCCGGAAAATCCACTCTGATGAAATGCCTGATCGGCATGCAGCCGGTCACAGCAGGAACCATTATCCACAAGGGCAAGGAAGTTCATTTCAAGAGCGTCCAGGACTCCATCCATGCAGGGATCACCATGATCCAGCAGGAGCTGTCCCCCGTCCTTGAGCGTACTGTCGCGGACAACCTCTGGCTTGGCCGCGAGCCCATGAAGAACAAATTCATGTGCGACAACAAGGCACTCTATACCGAGGCGGAAGAACTCTTCAAGAAGCTCAACCTCGAAGTAGATGTCTATGCAAAGATGAAAGACCTGACGGTCGCGAAGCAGCAGATGGTCGAGATCGCGAAGGCAGTTTCCCATGACGCGAATATCGTTATCATGGACGAGCCTACTTCCGCGCTTACGGACGCAGAGGTTGAGGACCTCTTCCGTATCATCGCAGACCTGAAAGCCAAGAACGTCGCGATCATCTATATTTCCCATAAGATGGATGAGATCTTCCGCATCAGTGACGACATCACGGTCTTCCGTGACGGCACTTATGTGGGTACCGACCGCGCAGCAAACCTCAACAACGAGAAGCTGATCGAGATGATGGTCGGACGTAAGATCACCAACATGTTCCCGAAGATCCCCTGCCCGATCGGCGATGTCATGTTCAAGGTCGAGAACCTCAATTCGGGCAAGCAGGTCAAGAATGTTTCCTTCGAGGTCCGCAAGGGCGAGATCCTCGGATTCGCAGGTCTGGTCGGCGCGGGCCGTACCGAGACCATGGAGACAATCTTCGGCATGCGCAAGAAAGACAGCGGCAAGATCTGGCTGAACGGCAAAGAGCTCGATATCAAGTCTCCCCGTGACGCCATTGACAACAAGATCGGTCTGCTGACCGAGGACCGCCGCGGCAACGGTATCTTCGGCCTGCTCTCCATCACAGATAACACGACCGTTGCCAACTGGGGCGCCTACGGCATGCCCATGAATAACAAGCAGATGCTCAAGGATACGGAGGAGTACAACACCAAGCTCCGCACCAAGACTCCCACATGGGAGACCCGTATCATGAACCTGTCCGGCGGTAACCAGCAGAAGGTCCTGCTGGCCAGGTGGCTTCTGACCAAGCCGGATCTGCTGATCGTTGACGAGCCTACCAGAGGTATCGACGTCGGCGCCAAGTCCGAGATCCACGAGCTTCTGTCCAGGCTGATCTCCGACAGGATCGTTGTCATGCACGAAGGCGAGATGACCGGTGTGCTGAATCGCGACCAGTTCTCTCAGGAACTGCTCATGAGATATGCAACCGGTGGCTCTGCAGTTGAAGAACTGAAGCAGCAGTCTGCTCAGGAATAATCAGGGAGGGTAGAATCGAATGAAATCCAAGGCTGAACAATCTAAATATAGTAAGTTTATTTCCGATAATGGTAACTGGGTGGTCCTGATCGTCCTGATCATTGCCGTCACTATCGTAAACCGCAACTTCTTTACCCCCAACAATGCCGTCGCCCTGCTGACCGGTGAGTCCGTTAAGGGAGTCATGACCTTCGGTGTTGCTTTGGCGATCCTGGCCAAAGGTACTGACCTTTCTACAGGCTCTGTCGCAGCTCTGTCCGCAGTCTGTTCCTCAGCGCTCTGCCAGGCTTCCGCTTCCAAGCTGTGGGCGGGCCTGCCCACCATGCCCGCGATCGTCGGTATCCTGGGCGGTGTCGCGATCGGCCTGATCGTCGGTTTTGCAAACGGTTATATGGTTGCATATCTTCATCTGCATCCCTTCATCGCTACTCTGGGTACACAGCTGATCTGCCGTGCGCTCTGCAAACTGATCACACCCGGTCCCGTCTCCAAACTGACCCCCGGCTTCCGTTTCCTCGGCAACGGCAAGATCGGTCCTTTCCACATGATCGTTATCGTCATGATC
>OMSN01000344.1:1950-2563 GCA_900313765.1 uncultured Eubacteriales bacterium | reverse complement strand
CTGTCTTCCGAACACGTCAAAATAGGCCAGCCGGATAAATTCCACATTCTCTTCTTCTATGAATGTCAACAACTCTTCGTAGGTTCTCATCTGTTCTCCCGTATGTCACGATGCACGTTTTTAACTGCGAATGTTTATGGTTTTACGCTTCCACTTTGTATGTATAACAGACTTTTTAATCTGTGTAAATCGGTTTTCTTCTTAGAGAAAACCGTCTGTTCCCATCTCTGCCTCTGTCTTTCATCGTCACTGCCGCCTGGATCAGCCCCGCAAACAGAGGATGGGCCCGGTTGGGTCTTGAGAGGAACTCAGGATGGGACTGGATCCCTATATAGAAAGGATGAAGGTCCCACTCGATGATCTCCGCGATCCTGCCGTCCGGCGACACGCCCGAGAAAGTCAGTCCCGCTGCTACCAGCTCATCCCTCATTTCATTGTTTACTTCATAGCGGTGGCGGTGCCTCTCATAGATCAGATCCTTCCCATACAGTTTGTGGGCCAGTGTATCAGGCTTAAGCACACAGGGATAAGCTCCCAGCCGCATCGTTCCGCCGAGCTGCGTCACTCCCTTCTGCTCCGGCATCAGGTCGATCACGGGATGTTTCGTCTCAGA
>OMSN01000344.1:0-1884 GCA_900313765.1 uncultured Eubacteriales bacterium | reverse complement strand
GCTGGCCGCGTCCTTCCAGCCGGCCACATTGCGGGCGAATTCCACCAGCGCCATCTGCATGCCAAAACATATCCCCAGGAAAGGAATCCCTCGCTCCCTTGCATACTGAGCCGCCAGGATCATTCCTTCAGTGCCTCTGCCGCCGAAGCCTCCCGGAATGACCATTCCGTCTATTCCGCGCAGTTCTTCCTCCGGACGGAGTTTTTCCGAATCCACCCACCTGATCTCCACCTCCGCTTCGTTGGCAAAGCCGCCGTGATGCAGCGCCTCCACAACGCTCAGATAGGAATCGTGCAGCTGTGTGTATTTTCCCACCAGTGCGATCGTTACACGCGTCTTCGGGTGTCTCCGGGCTTCCACGATCCTGACCCAGTCCTCCAGGTGCGGTTCCGGACAGGGGATCCTCAGGCATTCGCACACTGTCTGCGCGAGATGTTCCTCCTCCATCATCAGCGGCACCTCGTAGATCGAGTCCGCATTCAGGTTCTGAATGACATGGGTCACCGGCACATTGCAGAAGAGCGCTATTTTGTCCTTTAGTGACTGCGGGATCTCCAGTTCGGAACGGCACACAATGATGTCCGCCCGGATTCCCATGCGCTGCAGTTCGCGCACGCTTGCCTGGGTGGGCTTGGTCTTGAGCTCCTCGGACCCGTGCAGATAGGGCATCAGCGTCACATGGATCATGCAGCAGGTGCCGGCCGGCTTCTCCTGCATGAACTGGCGGATGGCCTCATAGATAGGCTGAGACTCGATATCGCCGACAGTGCCGCCGACCTCAATGATGGCGATCGTGTCATCAGATTCTTCATCTCCTACATAAAACCTGCTCTTGATCTCATTGGTGACATGGGGAATGACCTGTACCGTGCCTCCGCCATAGTCGCCCCGGCGCTCTTTGTTGAGGACGGACCAGTATATTTTGCCCGACGTGACGTTGCTGTTGTGGTCAAGGCTCTCGTCTATGAAACGCTCGTAGTGGCCCAGGTCAAGGTCTGTCTCCGTACCGTCGTCTGTAACGAAGACCTCTCCGTGCTGGATCGGGTTCATCGTTCCGGGATCGATATTGAGGTAGGGGTCAAACTTCTGCATGGTCACCTTATAGCCTCGGGATTTCAAAAGACGCCCCAATGACGCCGCCGTGATTCCCTTTCCCAGGCCTGATTCATTTGCGATTCCTTTCCATTTCACAGCAAATGGGGTGCTGCGCCTTGGCGGCGCAATACCCCTTGATCAAACCTGTATTATTGCTCCCGCAGTGAGGTGTACCCCATCAGGAACTCGTCTACTTCCCTGGCGCAGCCGCGTCCCTCGACAATATTCCAGACTACCAGGGACTGGCCTCTGTGCATGTCCCCTGCGGTGAAGACTTTTTCAACATTTGTCCTGTAGTGGTCCGGGCCGTCCGCTGTCTCGACAATACCTCTCCCGGTGAGACGGACGCCGAAGGCCTCTGCCGTATAATTCTCGCAGCCCACAAATCCCGCCGCGATCAGAAGCAGATCACAGGGAAGGATCTTCTCGCTGCCCTCAATTTCCGTGAGCTTTCCGCCTGCAAACTTAACCTCGACGGTGCGGATCTTTTTGAGCTTCCCGTTCTTTGTGATCAGTTCCTTTACTGTTGTTGAGAACACGCGGGGATCTTTTCCGAATCTGGCAGCTGCCTCTTCGTGGCCGTAATCGGTCTTGAGCACCCTCGGCCATTCCGGCCAGGGATTAGAGGGTGCTCTCACCGAGGGAGGTGCAGGCATCATTTCCAGCGCAGTGACACTCTTACAGCCTTGGCGCAGGACTGTTCCGATACAGTCGTTTCCCGTATCGCCGCCTCCTACGATCACGACATGTTTCCCTTTGGCTGTTCCTCTTGTCTCTCTGCCTCCGGAA
>OMSN01000346.1 GCA_900313765.1 uncultured Eubacteriales bacterium | reverse complement strand
CAGGAAGGATTCGGAGTGATCCGGAGACAGGAGCATGGTTATGAAAGCAGTCAGCTGGAATGTGAATGGCCTTCGGGCCTGTGTAGGTAAAGGTTTTCTGGACACGTTCAGGGAGATGGACGCAGATCTGTTTGCCCTGCAGGAGACGAAACTTCAGGAAGGGCAGATCGAGCTTGCGCTGCCGGAAGGGTATCATCAGTACTGGAATTATGCAGAGAAAAAAGGCTATTCCGGAACAGCAGTCTTTGCAAAGAGGGAACCTCTGAGTGTTTCCTATGGAATCGGGATCGAGGAACATGATCATGAAGGGCGCGTGATCACTCTGGAATACCCGGAGTTTTATTTTGTGACCTGCTATACGCCGAATTCACAGGACGGCCTGAAGCGCCTGGATTACCGGATGCAGTGGGAGGATGATTTCCAGGATTACATCAAAGGGCTGGATGCGAAGAAACCGGTTATCCTGTGCGGGGATCTGAATGTCGCCCATGAGGAGATCGACTTGAAGAATCCGAAGACCAATCACAAGAACGCGGGGTTCTCGGATGAGGAGAGGGCGAAGATGACACAGCTGCTGGGGAGCGGATTCACAGATACCTGGAGATTCTTCTACCCGGAACTTGAAGGCGTCTATTCCTGGTGGAGCTACCGCTTCAAAGCAAGGGAAAAGAATGCAGGATGGCGCATCGATTATTTCATCACATCGAGTTCTATCAATGCTAAACTCCAGGAGGCAAAGATCCATACACAGGTGATGGGTTCTGACCACTGTCCGGTGGAACTGGATGTGGACCTCTGATGCAGTATGATAAAAGCGGCAGTTCCGGAACGGAGCTGCCGCCTGTTTATATTACGGATAGTTATCTCAGTAGAGGCATCGCGATCGTTGCAAGTCCCAGGAAGAAGAAGAACCCGAGGCAGTCTGTAACGGTTGTGACGAAGACGCTTGATGCAAGTGCAGGATCGATATTCAACTTCTCCAGAATGATCGGGATCAGGAATCCTGACAGGGCAGCGCAGACCATGTTCAGGATCATTGCGAGCCCCGCGATCAGGCCGAACCAGGGGTTGAAGTCGTAAAAGAGAGCGATGGCTGCCACCATGGCCCCGATCGCAGGAGTTCTTTGATGAGGATCGAACGGGCATTGTCCTTGTCGATCTCATTGAGCGAGAGTGCACGCACCACCATGGTGAGGGACTGGGTTCCGGCGTTGCCGCCCATTCCGGAGATGATGGTCATCACAGCGGACAGTGCGACGATCTTCGAGATGGTCCCTTCGAACCTTGCGATCACGGAAGAGGCCAGAAGCGCGGTGAACAGGTTGATGACCAGCCAGGGGAGACGGCTTCGGACCGATTCCAGAACGGTACCGTCGATCTTCTCTTCTTTGTTGACGCCGCCCATGTGGTAGATATCTTCGGTAGCCTCTTCGTTGATGACATCGATGACGTCGTCAACGGTGACGATTCCGATCATTTTTCCCTGGTCGTCCACGACCGGAAGGGCGGGATAGCCGTACTTGGAGAATTCGTCCGCCACATCCTCCTGGTCGAGATTGGCATTGACGGAGATGACGTTGGTGTTCATGATCTCCTCGATACGGGTATCGAAGGGCGCCATGACCAGATCTCTCAGGGATACAACGCCCAGCAGCGTGTAGTCTTCTTTGTTGACGACGTACATGTAGTAGCTGGTCTCGGCATCTACCTCAGTCTTGAGATAGTTCAGTGCCTTCATGACCGTGTTTGAGGCGTAGATCGCGATGAACTGGGTGGTCATGATACCGCCGGCGGTATCTTCGTCGTATTTCAGAAGCTTCGTAACATCGGTCTTGGTACGGCCGCGCAGGAGCGACTTGATTACGCCTTCTTTGTTGTCCTCTTCGAGCTCCTGGATCAGGTCGGCGATCTCGTCCACGCTCATCCGGTTCAGAACGGACCTCGTGCGGTCCGGATCCATGACCTTCAGGATGTCGTATTTGTCATCGTCATCTGCTTCGTCGATGACATCTGCGAGATAATCGTCAGGCAGTGCCAGCAGGTATCTGTAATCGCCTCCGGCTTCCTCCTGGACGGCTTCCAGAATATCCGCGGGGTGCGTCTCATCAATCAGACGCTGGATGTTGTCGGGCACACCGCTCGTCAGTAGTCTGGTAATCTCTTTGAAGTCTGCCATGAGAGGATTCCTCCTTTTTCCAGAAGTAC